>PMYF01000977.1 GCA_003171295.1 Acidobacteriota bacterium
CTGGGTGAGCGGCTGACGCCGCTGCGCTGGGCGGGAATCGGGCTGGTTTCCGTGGGCGTGATGTTGGTGTGTCTGGGATAGAGGGAGCGCGCCTTGTTCCTGACGGTCTCGAGGTGGGCGATGATGGCGGCCGGGGTGTTGCCCACGTTGTACTACCGGGCAGTCATCTTCTCGGCCCGCCGCTTTTTCCGCCGCCGCGGCCCGGCGCCCGGCGATTTCACCCCACCCCTCAGCATCTTGAAACCTGTGCGGGGGCTTGACCCGGAAGCCTATGAGAACTTCGCGAGCTTCTGCCGGCAGGACTATCCTGAATACGAAATTCTCTTCGGCGTGTCGAGCCAGCAGGACCCGGCCGTTCCCGAAATCCGGAAGCTGATTGCGGATTTTCCAGGCCTTCCGATTCGCCTCCTGATGGTGGAGGAGAGGTATGGGTCCAACGACAAAGTCAGCAAGCTTTGCGGTTTGGCCCGCGCCGCCCGGCACGACGTGCTGGTCGTGTCCGACGGCGACATCCGTGTCGGTCCGGGTTACCTGCGGGCGGTGGCGGCGCCTTTTCGCGAGACGCAAGTCGGGGCGGTCACCAGCCTGTACACGGGAATCTCTCCGCGCTGCCTATGGTCGGAGCTGGAGGCCATCAACCTGAGCGGCGATTTCATGCCTGCCGTGCTGGTGGCCCGGCAATTGGAAGGAGTGCGCTTCGCGCTGGGCGCAACGATGGCGGCGAGACGCGGCTGCCTGCAGGAGATCGGCGGCTTTGAGGCGCTGGCGGATGTTGCTGCCGACGATCACTACCTCGGTCAGCGTATTGCCGCGCGCGGATATCGAGTTGAGTTGGTGGATGCCGCGGTCCAGACGATGTGCTCGCTCGATAGCCTGCGCGCCTGCTTCGAGCACCACCTGCGCTGGGGGATCATGAATCGCCAGTCCCGGCCCTGGGGATACCTGGGATACGGCATCACTCTGGGCCTGCCGTGGATGCTCCTCGCCGCGCTGGCTGCCCCTACGCGCCTCGGCGCGTTCATCTTCGTCACGGCCTATCTGGTTTTGCGCGCCGCCACGGTATGGACGGTGGGTGTGCGAGGGTTGCGCGATCCGCTCCTGCGGCGCCGGTGGTGGTTGGTCCCGCTCTGGGATGCCTTCGCGGCGGTCATCTGGCTCGCCAGTCTTTTCGCAAAGCGTGTCCGCTGGCGAGGAGAGGAATACGAGGTGAGGCAAGGGCGCCTGGTTTCCCGAACTGCGCGCGCGCATAACCGCTGAGGATTAGCGGGGCGCCAGTGGCCACAACCAATATGATGTGGGGTCTTGCAGGGCCAGGGCTTGCCCTGGCCAAGGCCGCCCCAAGGGGTGGCCCTACACACAAGACGAAAAATGTTTGCCTAAGCCCAAGGAGTTCGAATGAAACGGAACGCTTACCTGGTCGGACTGACCCTGCTCATTTTCTTTGCAATTTCGCTGCTCACGAATGTGCTGGGAGCGATCATCCCAGACATCATTTCCAGCTTCGGACTGACCCTCACCGCCGCGGCCTTCCTGCCCTTCGCTTTCTTCATTGCTTATGGAGTGATCTCGATTCCAGCGGGTATCCTGGTTGAGACCTTCCATGAAAAGCCCGCCATCCTGGTGGGATTCGCCGCGGGGTTCATGGGCTCGCTGGCGTTCGCCCTTTTCCCGCATTACCGGGTTGCCATCGGCTCGCTGTTCCTGACCGGGATGGGAATGGCCACGCTGCAAGTGGCGATTAACCCGCTGCTCCGCGTGGCGGGCGGCGAGGAGAATTTCGCTTTCTACGAGGCGTTTGCGCAATTGGTCTTCGGCGCAGCTTCGTTTCTGAGCCCGCGCATCTATTCCTATTTGGTGCAGAACCTCTCCGATCCCACGACTGACCGCGGTCCGGTTTTGCGCGCGCTCGCCCGCGTCGTGCCCGCGAAACTCCCCTGGGTTTCGGTCTATTGGGTTTTCGCGGCGGCGGCCCTGGTCATGCTGGTGCTGGTGTTGGTCTCGCGTTTCCCTCAGGTCCAGCGCAAGGAAGAGGAGCGGGTGGGCAGTTGGGAAACCCACCGCAAGCTGCTCCGGAATCCGATGGTTCTGCTCTTCATCGTCACCATTTTCGCCTACGTGGGGTCCGAGCAGGGGACTGCCAACTGGATTTCCAAATTCCTCGAGACCTACCATCACTACGATCCACGGACGACGGGCGCCAGTGCGGTTTCCTGGTTTTGGGGACTGATGACCGCGGGATGCCTGCTGGGGATGTTGTTGCTCAAGTTTTTTGACAGCCGCAAGGTCCTGATCGCTTTCTCGGTGGCCGCCCTCGTGAATCTCACCGTGGCGCTCTTTGGCCCGGGTTCCGTTTCGGTGGTGGCCTTCCCGCTCATGGGGTTATGCGCGTCAGTCATGTGGCCTATCACCATCTCTTTGGCGCTGAATTCCGTTGCCGAGAGCCACGGTTCATTTTCGGGAATCCTCTGCGCGGCGATCTGCGGCGGCGCGATCGTTCCGGTCATTATCGGGCGGATCGGTGATGCCGTGGGCCTGCGCGCCGGAATGATGTTCCTGTATTTGACTTTCGGTTGGNNGGCTGACCGGCGGATTGGCTGATTGCACCCGGCCGGCCGGCGGCAAATCCATCGAGGCCAAAGACGATGCCCATCCCGCAAGAGAACGCTATCTCCGCCATCATCGGGAAAATCCCCTACCGCATGGCGCTGGCGGGCGGCTGGATCGACCAGCCGTTTGTTTCCATGCACAACCCCGCCCCGCCGGGGTCCATGGTGGTGGTCGGGCTCGAACCCACTTTCCGCTTCATGGACCGCAGCGGCATGGCCACCAGCACGCGCGAAGTGGCGCGAAAACTTTGGAACGGCGTGTTGCCGGATCAGGACCCGAGGGAATTGGTCCGCATCCTGTACGAAGCGGAGAACCAGGGCCGGGCGGCGCCCTCCGGGTCGCAGGACATGGCGGGGCTGATCATTCCCGGCGTCAGCCGGCTCGATTATGATTTCGCTTGCGAGGGCGGTTTCTTTCCCGCGCACATCGAAACCAACCACGACCCGGCCGTCGCGCCTTGGCTGGAGAATGTGGTGCAGGTTCTGCCCGTCGCGCCGCGTCCGGAGCGTTACAGTCCCCTCGAGGAAAAACATCTCGATAAGGAATGGGTCCGCCGGCTGGG
>PMYF01000325.1:0-4974 GCA_003171295.1 Acidobacteriota bacterium
TCAGCAGCTTGAAGACTTTCCTGCGCGAGAAGGGTGTGCCGGTTAGGATTTGAGGATGGGTGCTGGGGGAATTATGAATTCTGAATTATGAATAGTAAACCGTGAATAAAGGGGCGGGACACCCTTCACGCATCACCAATCTTCCCTTGGCGAAGTCGATTCTCCCCTGCTGCGATTGCCTCGCGGCGAGGCTGGGCGAAGCTTACCAACAGGCCGATGGCAAACGTTACCACGGTTCCGATGGCGACGTACCATGTCCAGGCGATGCGAGTAAATTCCACAACGTAAGCCAGGGTGGCGAGGGCGGACAACGCACCTACCAGGGCGCCGCGGGCCGTGGCGCGGCGGGTCAACACACCCAGCAGGAAGATTCCCAGCATGCTGCCGTAAGGAACGCTGGCGACCGTAAGCGCCAGTTCCAGCGCGCTGCGCTGGAGATACTGCACGGCGAGCGCGATCGTGATAAGCACAATACCCCAGAAAAGCGTCATCAGGCGCGAGACGCGCAGGTAATGCCGGTCATCGGCGTGGGGACGCAGGTAGGGTTTGTAGAAATCCATCACCGAACTCGAGGCCAGGGAATTGAACGCGGCACTCAGATTGGCCATGCCGGCGGCCAGGATCGCGGCGGTCAGCAGGCCCGCGAGCCCGGTGGGAAGCCGGGTGATGACAAAGGTGGGATAGATCTGGTCGGGCCGGCGGAAAGGCGCCGTGGGGGGAAAGTGTTGGTAGAACGCGTAGAGCACTACGCCCACCACCAGGAACAGGGAGAACTGCAGGAGCACGAGGACGCCGCTGGCGAGCAGCGCGGCCTGGCTCTGGCGGCGGGTGCGGGCGGCGAGCAATTGCTGAACGATCATTTGGTCGGTGCCGTGGCTCGCGGTGTTCAGGAACATGCCGCCGATCAAGCCTGTCCAGAACAGGTAGGGTTGGCTCCAGTTAAAGTGGAAGTTGAAGACCGTGAATTTGCCGCCGGCCGCCTGCGCCACGCGCACCACCTCGCTCCAGCCGCCGGGAAGGGTGTGGAGGGCCACGAAAAGCGCGATGACAGTTCCAGATACATAAATCATCAATTGGATAGCATCCGTCCAGATAACTGCCGTCAATCCGCCCTCCAGCGTGTAAAGCAGCGTCAGCAGACCGATGATCACGAGCGAAATCCCGACCCCGGTTTTGAAAACGATGCTGATAACGATGGAAATCGCGAAGACGCGCACGCCCTCGGCGAGGGCGCGCGTAAGGAGGAATAGCCCGGCGGTAAAGAGCCGCAGGCCGTGCCCGAAGCGCTGCTCAATGAGCTGGTAGGCCGTGTAGAGCTCGCCCGCAAAATAGCGTGGGATGAGGAGGAAGCTCACCACCACGCGCGCCAGGAGATATCCAAGGACAAGTTGCAGAAACCCGAGGTTCGAACGGTAGGCGATGCCCGGTGTACTGATGATCGTCAGGATGCTGGTTTCCGCGCAGACAATGGAAAGGGCAATCGCCCACCACGGCAGGCGGCGGCCGCCCAGGAAGTAATCGTGCAGGGTGCGCTGCCCCGTGCGGAATTGCGCGCCGAAGGCAGTGATGGCGAGGAGGTATGCGACGACGACGGCGAGGTCAATCCAGCTAAAGGCCACTCCCACTCCTCGAGATCCAGTGAGGGCCGGCGGGCGCGGGGGCCACACGCGGCTGTGGGCAAGCATACCCCATTTCGCTGGGCTCGCGAGCCAGGAAACGCGTGGTGCGCCGTAATATGGAACTGGCGGTTGGGTGTTGTACGGGCTCGACTTGACTTCCGGTAATATCCAAGATTAAGATGCGCTCGATCGATCCCTAACCTCATTAAAGTCAAGTGCGGACTGCCATTATGCTCGCTGACAATTCCTTCGTGGGGCTTCGCCGGGCAACGCCGCTCGTGGTTTGGACTCTAGCCATGTGCGTAATTACAATCATGCGGGGGCAGGCGGCGCCTCAGGAGCCCGCATCGCCCCCGGCCCCTGCGACAGAAACTCAACCCTCTGCACCCGCCACGCCGGAAATAACCTCGGTGGATCCCTCACGCGCGATGCCGGGCAGCGACACGACCCTGAAGGTCACGGGCAAGAACTTCGCGCCGGACGCGAAGGTCAGCTTCGCGAATCCCGGCATCCGGGTTGTGAACATCAAGCCTTCCTCGAGCACGGGGCTGGCTGTCCACATCAAGGTGGCGCACGACGCGGCGCCAGGCGCCACGAGTTTGTATGTGATCAACCCCGATGACCAGGAGGGAGAGGCGCCATTCGAAGTGGCCGGAAAGGGTCCTGCCCCACCCGCGACACCCGCCACTCCGGGTGCGGCGGCGGGACAACGTTATGAGGCTTACCATTTGGGAAATCCCCTAGAGGCCATGCAGGCGCACGGCAAGGTGAAAGGGGCATTGGTGGTGTCGGCCGGAAAGCTCCGCTTTGAAGAAGGAAACAAGATACTCTTCAACGTGGCCTTGCGTGAAGTTAAGGAAGTTGCGATCAACACCCTCGGGGGTTTCAACACCGGCACGTTCCACGTCTTCTTGACTTCTGGAAAGACCTATCACTTTGCGCCCGGCTCCTTGCACACCGGTGAAAACCAGACCATTGTTGATGCGCTTCGCAAGGCACTGGCTCAATAGCGGGCGGCACCGCAGCCATCCTGATGGATTCACTCTTCAATTTCCAGTTTGAGGTCCCGCCGACTTTCATTCTGTTGTTCACGCTGCTGGCCATTCCAACCATGCTGCACGGCGCCGAGGTCGAGGACAGACTTGAAGGCTAACCTGAGCCAACCTTGCCGGCGCGCCGAAGCCCTTGGCTCCCGGCAGTCAGACTGGCGTGCAGCCTGGCGATACTCGCGGCCGCAGGGGCGCTCCTATGGCAGCAGACTCGGGTGCTTACTTCCGAGCGCGCCTATCAGTCCGCGACGGTTTCCGAGCACGCGGGTGATCTGGCGGGCGCAGAAACCGCTTACCGACGGAGTGTAGAGCTCAACCCCTGGAACGGCCGGGCGCACTTTGGCCTGAGCCGGATGTTCTACATGGCTCAGCGCTTTTCGGAAGCCCTCGAGGAAGTTGTGCGGGCCGAGCAGACCTACACCGACTCGCATCAGGAGGTCCTGCGGGCTCGTATCCTGGAGCAGATGGGCAGCGGCGACGACGCGCTCGCCGCCTACCGCCGCGCAGTTTGGCTGGACCCCACCCTAACGAGCATTCAAGCGGATATCGAGCGGCTCAGCAACGCGCGGTAGCGGCTCACGTATGCCGCGCGCTGCGTTGGGCAGCTATCGACATACAAATAAGCACACCACCTCCAGACCCAAGCAAGCAGACCTGCTCGACATTACCGGGCGGCTGCGAACTGCCCTTGCGTGCCCTCTCCGCCTCACTGCTGCGCGCTCAGAATCTTCCACATGGTGCCGACAAAGATGTTGTCCTGGGCGGCCTTGGGGACGCCGCAGGCGTCGAGCATCTTGTGATAGCGTTCGATCTCGCGATCGAATTCCTCAAGTTCTCCTTCGAAGACATCCGAGCCGAAAACCAGCCGCTCGAAGGCGTTGGGGCCCCCCGCCGGGGTGTGAGGACTGACTACGCCAGACCACCAGAAGATGGATTTCCAGAACGTCGGATCATCCTGCTTCTTGATGAGTGAGGAGCCCGATAGGTCAAAGTAAAGATTGGGGTTCCAGCGCGTAACTTCCGCCGCCCAGGCGTAGTCGGGATTTCCCAAATGCGCGCCGATGATGGTTAGCTTTGGGAAGCGGCGCGCAATCCCGTCCAGGGTGGTCGGACGCATGCGGTCCACGCTGATGTCAGTAGGGATTTCGGGATGGGTCCGATTTACGATTCCGGTGTGGAAGAGAAGGATCATCCCGTATTTCTCGGCACGCGCGTAAATGGGCCAGTAACTGCGGTCGTCGTAATTCTTGAGTGGCCCTGTTAGCTCGCCCAAGCCGCGGAAGCCCGCCGCGTGGAAGCGATCGACAAGTTCAACGGCCACGGGATCATCGAGCTGGAGCTCTCCCAAGCCCAGCAACCGGTTGGGGTGTTTGGCCATAACCCCCTTTACACTGTCGATGTCTTTAGGGGCTGTTATCAGGAGCGCGAGCCCATCCACGGAATCGAGCTTGGCGACGAGCTTTGCCAGGAACGCGGGATCACTGTTGTGGTGAAGGTGCGCATCGATAATCCGGGGGGCGGTGGTTTGGGCCACGAGGGGACCGAAGCTGAGCAGGAAAACCAGTACAGCAAGCAAAGAGTTCCAGCGAAAATTCATAGGACACCTGTGAGAGTGAAGTTGTGGGACTTGCATGTGCCTTTCGAGAATCGCAGACGGCCCCTATTCTGGTGGGGGCGGGAAGTGATTGCAAGTCAGAAATGGGGGAGCAGCGCCCCGGAAGCTCGGCAGCAAGACGCGGGCTCGCAGGGGGTAAATGTGGAAAGCGTGCAGGGCGGACCCAAGAGCTATGACGAGAGACCAGGGACCAGCGCGAATGGATTCGCCCCCTCCAACCTTGTGCGTGGGGGTACGGATTGCCCCACCTCAGATCCCCGTCCCCTTTTTCCACAGCCTCTCCCGGCGTCGGTGCATAGCGCTCCGTCCCCAGCCACCTTTCGCTTCACCTTCACTTTCGGGCCTGCAGAGCATGTGATAGACTAAATATCCATCGTAAAGAATTGTTCAGGTTCCGGAGCGCCTCCATGAAACGGTATGGCGAGCATCGTTTTCCCGGGAAGCTTTTTGTGGTAGAGGGAATCGACGGCTCAGGAAAATCCACCCAACTTATGCTTCTGCATCAGTGGCTCCAGGCGGAAGGCTATGGAGTGGTTTTCAGCGAGTGGAATTCTTCGCCGCTCGTCCGCGAGACGACGAGACGGGGCAAGAAGAAGCAGATGCTCACCCCGGCGACATTCTCCCTGATCCACGCCACGGACTTCGCCGACCGCATGGAACACAACATCATCCCCTTGCTCAAGGCCGGCGC
>PMYF01000325.1:5017-7529 GCA_003171295.1 Acidobacteriota bacterium
CTACGAGGCCGGGATGGACCTGGGTTTGAGCGAAGACCCCGAGGAGAGTTTCGGCATCTTCCAGGGCCACATCCTGGAGGAGTACGAGAAAATGGTCCCGGAGTATGACTTGACCACCGTGGACGCCACACTTCCCATCGAGGAGCAGCAGGCCCAGATGCGTCAGATCGTGAAAGCCAAGCTGGCCCAGGCCAAGAGATTGAGGGTAGCGCCGTGAGAGAAACATATGGGGCCATCCTGCCGGGCATGAACCTGGCGGAACTGACCGGAAAATTGATTGTCATTGAAGGCACAGACGGCGTGGGCCGCTCCACGCAAATCCGGCTGCTGCGGCCGTGGCTGGAGCAGCAGGGCCATGCCGTGCTGGACACGGCGATCAAGCGGTCGGAGCTGGCGGGAAGGGGCATCCAGCAGGCCCAGGAAGGGCACACGCTGGGACGCATCACCGTGACTTTGTTTTATGCCACGGATTTTGCCGACCGGCTCGAACACGAAATCGTCCCGGCGCTGCGGGCCGGATTCGTGGTGCTAACGGACCGCTACATTTATTCCCTGATGGCCCGCGCCATTTTGCGTGGGGCCGATCCCGCCTGGGTGCGGAGCGCCTACAGTTTCGCGCCCAAGCCGGATGCTACTTTCTATTTGCGGATTGGCGTTGATGATTTAATCCCCCGAGTGGTTTTCTCGCGCGGATTCGACTTCTGGGAATCCGGCATGGATATTCATCCCAGCGAGGATATGTACGACAGTTTCCGAAAGTACCAGACAGAGTTGCTGGGGGAATTCGACAAGCTTGCGAAGGAATACAACTTCGAGGTCATTGATGCCACGCCCGATGTGCGCGCCGTGTTTGAGCGCCTGCGGACCGGAATCGCGCGGGTGTTGAGCGGCGAGCCACGCGAACCTCTGTTTTCCGTACCCACCACGGCCGGGGAGGCTCCCGACCCAGCCGCGAGCAAGGTTCTGGAAATGCCGACGACGGGCAAGCCCGCGGTATCCGCGGTGGAAGAATCTCAGCCGGTGGCCGAGTCTTTGGCGAAAGCCGCCGAGGGCGACTCCAGCAAGTAGGAAACCCAGTCCTTTAGTCTGCGCATTTCGGCGGACTCCCGGGACATCTGAAAATACTTCGCTTCGAGCCCCGCTTTGTTTTCCCGGTTGCGCAGGATTAGCTTTTCAACTTCCATGGCCAGCAGCAAATGCTCGCGCAGAAATTCCGGCTCAGCGAGCATCTCAATCATCATCTGCTCCAAGACTTCCACATCGTGCCAATCTCCCAATTGCTGTTGAAGCTGGCGGAGCCAAGCCAGGACTTCGGCGCTGCCCGCCACCTCGAACGCGTGGAAGACCTCCACGAGGTAGCGCAGGCGTTTGGTCGCGAGGCGCGCCCCGTGGATTACCGCGGGACGGGAGTCGTGACAGGAGAGCGTGATCTGATCTTCAAAAGCTCTCCAAACGGATTGGAGGGCGTGGGTAAGTTGGTTCAAGAACGCCGGGGGATCCGGCGGCGAGCCGTGATGGTGGTGCTCTGCCGCGTGAGCCTTGTCGTGAGCCAGAAACTCCTTCAGGTTCACGTAAAGGATGGCCAGGTTGATCTTGCCGAATTTCCGCATGGCCCGCCGGAAACTCTCCGATCGGCGCATCAGCAGGTGATGTTGTACCGCCGTCCAGGCCTCGCGCCGGGCAGCGTGCTTCCTGGCCAGGGAACGGTTCACCCGATCCAACAGCACGTCGCAGTTACGGACATCGCCCAGGACCTGGCGACACCGGCGAATCTGACGGCGAAGCCGGCGCAGGTCCGGAGGCCGGGGCTTGGAATAGAGCACATCAAGCACCTGCTGTAACCGTCGACTGGCCACGCGCATGTCGTGGATGGCGTCGGGATTGTTGTCCTTCAGAACCCTAGCCTCATAGGTCATGAAGCGGTTGAGCTGCCGCAGGGCCAGCCCGCGAACCTTCTTCCAATTTTCGTCGTCGGACGGAACCGGAGAGTCCGCGGCGATCGAGGGCCCTGGCGGTGGGCTTGGTTCGCCATCGGCGGCATCGTGAACCTGTCTTGCCTCATCGTCCATGGCAGGTGCCTCGGAAAAGTTGGGCGGGCAAATAAGCCGTCCCGTCAGTGCCCCGGAAGATAGCTTACCGGTAAGGATCCGAAAAATCCCAGGAAGCGTTTTAGATTCTGGAGGCTATAGTTTACTCGCCAAGCGGCCGACTTACAATACGTTGCGAGTAGTGTCCTATTTCGGCGTGAATCACCCGGCCCACCAAACAGGCTGCTGAAAAACGGCATCTGTCATGCTGAGCGCAGCGAAGCATCTCGCCTCGGTGCGGCCCTTTCACGCAAAAACCAGAGTCAGATCCTTCGCGGAGTATACCCTGAGCCGCCGCACGCAAAACCGGCGTGACGCCACCCGGATTCGACCCTTGCAGGGTCGGGCCTTGTTGGGGGCGCGTTTTCTTACGCCACTCTGTCGAGAACAGCGCGAAAACCGCCTTTTCTTCCGAAAACATGCTG
>PMYF01000173.1:0-5477 GCA_003171295.1 Acidobacteriota bacterium
GGTGTTGCATGCGAATCAATGACAGAGCCAAGCTGATTGCCATCGTGGGAATAATCCTTGGGGGGCTGACGTTGAACTGTTGCGGGCAGCAGCCAACTTCAGGAGGCCCTCTCCAGGGCGTCGCTCCCGAAGTGGCCGTGGTGGTTATTCAACCGGAGCGCGTAGCGATCACCACAGAATTGGCCGGTCGAACATCTGCCTATCTTGTGGCCGAAGTTCGTCCTCAGGTGAGCGGCATCATCAAGGAACGATTGTTCAATGAAGGTGGGGATGTAAAGGCCGGTAGCATGCTCTACCAGATTGACCCGGCCATATACCAGGCGGCCTACGCCAGCGCCAAGGCGGCGCTCGCCAAGTCCGAAGCCAATCTCACCCCCACCCGACTCAAGGCCGAGCGTTATAAGGAGCTTGTTGCCATCAAAGCGGTCAGCCAGCAGGACTACGACGACATAACCGCCGCACTCAAACAGGCCGAGGCTGATATTGAAGCCAGCAAGGCGGCCGTGGAAACAGCCCGCATCAATCTGGCATACACCCGCGTCGCCGCGCCGATTTCGGGGCGCATCGGTAAATCCAGTGTGACCGTCGGTGCGCTGGTGACGGCCAGTCAGGGTGCAGCGCTCGCTACAATTCAGCAGCTCGATCCCATCTATGTGGACGTTACCCAGTCGAGCGCCAACCTGCTGCAGCTAAAACGGAGCATGGCAAGCGGCAAGCTCAAACATGATGGCGTCAATGGGGCGAAGGTCAAGTTGCTTCTGGAAGACGGCACCCCTTATCCTCTGGAGGGCGTCCTGAAGTTCTCCGATGTCACTGTCGATCCCAGCACCGGATCGGTCATCTTGCGCACCGTTTTTCCGAACCCGAAACATATCCTCTTACCGGGCATGTACGTCCGCGCCATCCTGGAAGAAGGGGTGAACGAGCAGGCGATCCTCGTCCCGCAACAGGGAATTACCCGCGACCCGAAGGGAAACGCTGTCGCCATGGTGGTGGACAGCTCCGAGAAGGTGGAACAGAGAGTACTGAAAATTGACCGTGCCATCGGCGATAAATGGCTGGTAAGCGAGGGGCTGAAACCGGGAGACCGCCTGATTGTGGAAGGATTTCAGAAAATAAGGCCGGGTGTTTCCGTGAAGGTTGTACCGTTTGAGAAAAAGACCGGTACGGCGCCGCCTGCCGGCGCCGCCGTACCCGCAGAAACCAGGAAGTAAAGGAGAGGATCCATGTCCCAGTTCTTCATCAACCGCCCCATCTTCGCCTGGGTCATTGCCATCATCATCATGCTGGCCGGCGCTCTGGCAATCACCACGTTACCGGTTTCCCAGTATCCCGCCATTGCCCCGCCGCAGATTGCGATAAACGCAATCTATCCGGGGGCGTCGGCGAAGACGGTGGAAGACACCGTTACCCAGGTCATCGAGCAGAAGATGAACGGGATAGACCGTCTTCGCTATATGTCCTCCTCGAGTGACTCAGCAGGCTATGTGAGCATCACCTTGACCTTTGACGCAGGTACCGATCCGAACATCGCCCAGGTCCAAGTGCAAAACAAACTGCAGCTTGCCATGCCTCTGTTGCCCCAGGTTGTTCAGCAACAGGGGATTCAGGTTATAAAATCCACCAGAAACTTCCTGTTGATCGTGGGTTTCATTTCGGAAGACAGCAGTTTGGACCGCTACGATCTTACGGATTATGTCATAGCAAACATCCAGGATCCGATCAGTCGTGTCGAAGGGGTCGGCGAAGTCATGACCTTCGGTTCCAAGTATGCCATGCGAATCTGGCTCGACCCGAACAAGCTGAACAATTTCCGAATGACACCGGCGGACATAAAACATGCCGTCATGGCCTATAACGTTCAGGTCTCAGCCGGGCAACTGGGCGGAGCACCGTCCGTCAAAGGCCAGCAGTTGAATGCCACCATCACCGCCCAGACCCTGCTCCAGACCCCCGATCAGTTCGGCGAAATCCTGCTCCGCACCAATAGCGATGGATCGACGGTGCGTCTGCGGGATGTGGCCCGCATCGAACTAGGGAGCGAAAGCTATGACGCAGTGGGGAACTACAACGGTAAGCCGTCGGCAGGTATGGCACTCAGACTGGCTGCCGGCGCAAATGCACTTGAGACGGCCAACGTTGTCAAGGCGAAGATGAGTGAATTATCGAAATTTTTCCCTTCCGGCATGAAGGTTGTGTATCCCTACGACACCACTCCCTTCGTCAAGATATCCATTGAAGAGGTGGTGAAGACCCTGTTCGTTGCCATTGGACTGGTCTTTCTGGTGATGTATCTCTTCCTGCAGAACTTCCGCGCAACCCTCATCCCCACCATCGCCGTGCCGGTGGTGCTGCTCGGCACTTTCGGCGTATTGTCGGCCTGCGGTTTCTCCATCAATACGCTGACCATGTTCGCCATGGTGTTGGCCATTGGCCTTTTGGTAGACGATGCCATCGTGGTGGTGGAAAACGTGGAACGAATCATGACCGAGGAAGGGCTCCCCCCCAAGGAAGCCACCCGCAAGTCCATGGGACAGATCACGGGCGCCCTGGTGGGGATCGCCCTGGTGCTGTCGGCTGTTTTTGTACCGATGGCCTTCTTTGGCGGTTCCACCGGTGTCATCTACCGCCAGTTCTCCATCACCATCGTTTCATCCATGATTCTGTCGGTGGTCGTGGCCCTGATTCTAACGCCGGCACTCTGCGCCACACTGCTCAAACCGGTGGAAAAGGAGCATGAGGCTGCGGGAAACGGCCTTTATCGAGGTTTCTTCGGCTGGTTCAACCGCTTCTTCGACCGAGGCAGGAATCTGTATCAATCCATCGTCGGGCGCATGCTGGTTAAAAGCATGCGCTACCTGGTAATCTACCTGCTGATCGTGGCAGCGATGGGGTATCTCTTTATAAGGATGCCGACGGCCTATCTTCCTGATGAGGACCAGGGGATCCTTCTGACACAGATTCAGCTTCCTGTCGGTGCAACGCAGGAGCGGACCCTCAAGGTACTGCAAGAGGTGCGGCACCACTTCCTTGTCGATCAGAAGGATGCGGTAGAATCGTTCTTCGGGGTAGCAGGATTCAGCTTCGCCGGCAGAGGGCAGAACGCGGCCCTTGCCTTTACCAAGCTGCGGGACTGGGATCAGCGCAAACGGTCGGAGCTTCGCGTGGCTGCCGTTGCCCGGAAGGCCATGGGGGCTTTTTCACATATCCGCGATGCGATGGTCTTCACCTTTGCGCCGCCGGCAGTCATGGAACTGGGGAATGCGACCGGATTCGACTTCGAGCTCCAGGACCGTAGCGGACTCGGCCATGAGAAACTGCTGGAGGCCCGCAACCAGCTTCTGGGCATGGCAGCCCAGAACCCAATCCTTATGGCGGTACGGCCAAATGGCCAGGACGATACCCCTGAGTTCAAACTGGATATTGACCTGGAACGGTCCGGCGCCCTGGGCCTCTCCATCGCCGACATCAGTGACGCCGTGTCAACTGCCTGGGGGAGCGCTTACGTCAACGACTTCATAGACAAGGGGCGGGTCAAGAGGGTTTATCTTCAGGCCGACGCAAACTATCGGATGCAGCCGGAGGATCTGGACAAGTGGTATATCCGTAACAACGCAGGTACGATGGTCCCATTCTCCGCCTTTGCCACAGCCCACTGGACATATGGCTCTCCACGGTTGGAGCGCTACAACGGGATCCCTTCGGCTGAAATACTTGGACAATCGGCCCCCGGTATGAGTTCAGGGGACGCGATGAAGGCGATGGAAGAGATGGCCGGCAAGCTGCCTGCCGGCATCGGTTTTGAATGGACCGGCCTCTCGTACCAGGAAAGGATGTCCGGTTCCCAGGCGCCCGCATTGTATGCCATTTCGATTCTTGTGGTCTTCCTCTGTCTCGCTGCCCTCTATGAGAGCTGGTCCATCCCCTTTTCCGTCATGCTGGTGGTGCCGCTGGGGGTGATCGGCGCCGTCCTGGCAACATGGACGCGGGGACTTCCGAATGACGTTTATTTCCAGGTGGGGCTCCTGACCACCATCGGGCTGTCGGCAAAAAACGCCATCCTGATCGTCCAGTTTGCCAAGGAGCAGATGGTGAAAGGCGTAGGGATGATCGAGGCGACGCTCGAAGCG
This sequence comes from Acidobacteriota bacterium, assembly GCA_003171295.1. Classification (GTDB taxonomy): domain Bacteria; phylum Acidobacteriota; class Terriglobia; order UBA7540; family UBA7540; genus Bog-366. The sequence continues at coordinate 4,131 of PMYF01000173.1, forward strand.
GCGCGGCTGCGGCTCCGTCCGATCCTGATGACCTCTCTGGCCTTCAATTTTGGCGTGCTGCCGCTGGCAATCAGCACCGGCGCCGGTTCGGGCGCCCAAAATGCCATTGGCACCAGCGTCACAGGTGGAATGCTCTTCGCCACATTCCTGGCCATTTTCTATATTCCGCTGTTTTTTGTCGTGGTGCTCCGTCTATTCAAGGGAAAGCAGCCGGATCAAGCATCAGAACAACATCCAGATTTCACTACTTCTCCGGAGGCGCACTAACATGATCCGAAAAACGTTATTGATCTCCGCAATGATTGTCTGTCTGGCCGGGTGCACCTTGGCCCCAACTTACACCCGCCCGGAAGCGCCGGTCCCAGCCGCCTGGCCGACCGGCCCTGCCTATAAACACGCAACAACCGCACCGATTTCTCCATCTGCCGCCGATCTCAAATGGCGTGATTTCTTCGTGGACGAGAAGATGCGAAAGGTGATCGATCTGGCGCTGGACAACAACCGCGACCTGCGGGTCGCAGCGCTTAACATCGAAAAGGCGCAAGCGCAGTACCGGATTCAGCGTGCCGAACTCTTCCCGACGGTGAACGCTGCCGGCAGCTTGAGTAAACAGCGGCTGCCCGCGGATGTCTCGGGAACCGGACAGCCGGAGACGATCACTCAATACGGAGTCAACCTGGGCATAAGCTCGTGGGAACTTGACTTCTTCGGCCGTGTGCGCAGCCTGAAAGATCGGGCGTTGGAGCAGTACCTTGCCACAGAGCAGGCCCGCCGCGGCGCACAGATCTCGCTGGTGGCAGAGGTTGCCAACGCCTACCTGACCCTTGCTACAGATCGCGAGAGTCTGAAACTCGCCCAATCGACCCTGGAGGCCCAGCAAGCCACCTACAACCTGATCAAGCGTCGCTACGAAGTCGGGGCCTCCTCCGAGCTTGATCTCCGTCAGTCCCAAACCCGTGTCGATGCAGCGCGGGTTGACATCGCCAGATATACCGGCCAGGTAGCCCTGGACGAGAACGCCCTGAACCTTTTGATCGGCTCACCGGTGCCGGCCGAGCTGTTGCCGGGTGAGCTGGGTGCGGTTACGACGATGCAGGATATCACCCCAGGATTGTCCTCCGAGGTGTTGCAGCGTCGCCCCGACATCCTCCAGGCCGAAAACCAGCTCAAGGCCGCCAACGCCAACATCGGCGCCGCACGGGCAGCCTTTTTCCCCCGCATCACTCTGACCACCAACATCGGCACAATCAGTGCCGAGCTTTCCGGACTTTTCAAGTCCGGCCAAGACACCTGGACTTTCGCACCACAAATTATTCTCCCCATCTTCGATGCCGGTTCACGATGGGC
>PMYF01000173.1:5485-9683 GCA_003171295.1 Acidobacteriota bacterium
ATTGACAGCTACCTGACCGTTCTGGATGCGCAGCGTTCGCTTTACAGCGCACAGCAGGGTCTGATCTCCCTCCGCCTGGCCCGGCTCACTAGTCTGGTGACGCTTTACAAAGTACTGGGTGGAGGTGAGTGAAAGAAGGTTCAATCAAAACAGGCTCGAGGAAAGAGGTGGCGAAGGAAACAATGAAAACAGGTAACATCAGACCCAAACAGATCATGCACAAAGGAGAGATTGCCATCATGAAGATGCAGAAAATTCGTGAAATTGCAATGACCTGGGGCGTAGACGCAGGAAAAGGCCGTTCCAAACAAGATATCATCCGGGATATCCAAATCAAAGAAGGCTATTCCCCATGCTTCGAAACTAAAGAAAATTGCGATAACGACTGTATGTGGAAGGCCGACTGCCTCGGCAAAAAGTAATGAACGATTTAGACGCCGCCAGCGTATGCTTCAAGACAGCACAGCAGCGGATAATCGCCGTTTGCTGACGTCCGGCTGACCAATTTGTAAAGTATCTATTATTGCATGAAACACCTGACACTTGCCGTTATTCTCTGCCTTATCCTGCTGCCGGCTGTCGGCCAAGCGGCGGATGACGGGTATGGCTACCCGATTCCGGGCTCCTATGATGCTACGATCCTGGGGACCCCGGACAATCTCAAACCTCCGCCCCCTGCCAAGATATCAGTCAGGCAGCTCGTCCTCGACGTCATCCCGGACCTCAAGAGGCCGGATATCTTTTTTTACGATGAGGGGCTGCGCTGCACCTTGGCCTATCAGGATAAGAAAGCGCCGCTGGTTTTCCTGATCGTCGGAACCGGCGCCGGCGACCGGTCTCAGAAGGTCGTGGCGATGATGAAGGAGCTCTACAAAGCGGGCTACCATGTCCTTACCCTGCCGTCCCCCACCCACCCGAACTTCATCGTCTCTGCTTCCCATAACCACGTTCCCGGCGATCTGACCGAAGACGCGGTGGACCTCTACCGGGTGATGGAGAATGCCTGGAGCAAGGTGAAGGGAGATATCGAGGTGTCCGACTTCTACCTCGGCGGCTACAGCCTGGGCGGGACCCAGGCTGCCTTTGTGGCCAAGCTGGATGAGGAGCGGAAGAGTTTCAACTTTCGCAAGGTCCTCATGGTCAACCCGGCGGTGAACCTCTATAACTCGGTAACAAGGATCGAGGGGCTGCTGGACAAAATCCACGGTGGCCCAAGGAAAATAGGCGCCTATTTCAATAACATGCTGGCCAAGTTCACCGAGTTCTACCGCCATGGCGATTTCATCGACATCAACGATGAGTTCCTCTACGCGGTTTACAAGTCCAAGCTTTTCTCCCATGATGAAGACGGAGGACTGATCGGGCTCTCCTTCCGGATCTCTTCAGCCGGGATGATCTTCGCCTCCGACGTCATGACCAACGGCGGCTACGTCGTCCCGAAGAACCGGGTCCTGACCGCCACCGATCCGCTTAGCGATTATTTTCTGGTCTGCGTCCACCTGAGTTTTATCAACTACTTCGACGAGTACTTGTATCCGTACTTTCAGAAGAAGCGGCCGGGACTCACCCGGGAGGCGTTCATTGACTCGCTGGGCCTCAAGAGCATCGAGGGGTACCTGAAGTCGTCCCCCAAGTTCGGCGTGATGACCAACAATAACGACTTCATCCTGTCGCCGGCTGAAATTGACTACCTTCGCTGGCTGTTCGGCGAGCGGACCAAGGTCTATCCCCGTGGGGGCCATCTTGGCAACCTTGAATACCGGGACAACATGGCCGACTTTGTCGGGTTCTTCAAACGATAAGGAGGTGCATCATCGTGCCTGTTACCATATTCCGGATTTACCCGGTCCTTCTCGCCCTGTATCTGGCGCTGTCTCTTACCGGGTGCGCCACCACCATAGCCAACCGCCCCCCCGAGGAGCCGGCAATGCACTCGGTGAGCGAATTCAGCGACGATGAGCGGGTCGTCGATATTGCGGATCCCTGGGAGGGGTTCAACCGGGGCGTGTACAAGTTCAACTATCGCTTTGACAGATACTTCTTCCTCCCCGTGGTGAGCGGCTATGAGTTTATCACCCCCACTTTTATCCAGAAAGGGGTTTCCAACTTTTTCGCCAATATCGGGGAGATCCGCACGCTCTACAACAGCGCCTTCCAGTTGAAAGGGAAGAAGTTCCTGACGACGTTCGGTCGCTTTTTGACCAACAGTACCATCGGCATTGGCGGCCTGTTCGACCCGGCCACCCCTTTTGGCCTGAAAAAGCAAAGTGAGGACTTTGGCCGGACCTTGGGCTACTGGGGCGTCGATTCCGGCCCATACCTGGTCTTACCGGTGCTTGGCCCCAATAGCCTGCGCAGTACCGGCGGGTTCGCGGTTGACGCCGGCATCCGTTTTACGACCATCGCCGCCACCGACCCCTTCGAGAATGTTGACCATGGAACCGGCATCATGGCGGGGATATCAACACTGGAAGCCATCGACATGCGGCACAAAGAAAAATTCCGCTACTATGAGAGCGGTTATCCATTCGAATACTACATGGTCCGCTTTCTTTACCATAAGAAGGGCGAGCTTTTGCTCATGAAGTGACACAGAGCCCCGATGAGAATCCGGCGGGTGGATTTGATTGCGCATAAAAAGACCGCAGGAAAGAGATAAGATATGGTGTTCGAGATATTGAGAATAACCGTAAAGACGCCCATCCTGCAGATCGCTCCCGAAACGGGTCGTTTGCCGGTACAGTTCGTTATCGGCACAACCGAATCTTACGAACGGATGAACCAGGCTTCGCAAGCGCTGATGGATAAGGCCCTGAGGAGCGGGACGTTTGCATACATGGACACGGATCTCAAGATCGACAAGCCGCAGACAACCACAGAGATAGATCGCGATAAGGCGGCACAACTTGGTCTTACGATGCGAGACATAGGCGATGCACTGGCATCGATGCTGAGCAGGGGCTATGTCAACTACTTCAGCCTTGCCGGGCGCTCTTGCAAAGTGATTCCGCAGGTGATGCAGCGCGACCGGCTCAATGCCGGGCAGCTGCGGAACTACTACATAAATACTGCCGGCGGGGCATCTATTCCCGTTTCAACCTTTGTGCGCCTCAGAACAGACGTAGTGCCGGAGTCACTCAACCATTTCCAGCAACTCAATTCCGCCACGATCTCCGCCGTGCCCGCTTCTGGTGTTACTCTCGGCAAGGCGCCGGATACGTTGAAAAACCTCTCAAAAGACGTGCTGCCCCAGGGCTACAGCATTGATTACAGCGGCGAGTCACGCCAGTTTGTACAGGAGTCCAGCGTGCTCATAGTGACATTCTTCTTTGCACTGATTATCATTTTCCTGGCCCTCGCGGCGCTATTTGAAAGCTTCCGTGATCCGTTCATCGTGCTCGTGAGCGTGCCCATGTCGATCTGCGGGGCAATGATATTCATCAGCCTGGGCGTTGGTGGTGCAAGCCTCAACATCTATACGGAGGTGGTGTTACGGCGGGCATGATCGTCGATAGCTGAACCGTTCTTGACTATGGCGTCCACATCGGCGGCTGCGACAAGAACAAGAATCATTACGGAGTCTCCGGACATCGCCTGGGCGGCTGTGAGCTGATCAATGTCGCGGGTGTCATCATTGTCAATGGAAGCCCAGAGAATATTTCTGAGGTCACGAACCTTTTCACCATCAGTTACTGCGGGCGTTTGAATGCCGGCAAGTTCCGCTATTGCTTCATCGGAGAAATCAGGGAGTAGTCCTTTCTCAATCATCGCCCGCCTGGCAATTCTCCTCAGAAATGACCGGTGTTCTTTATCGGTGAGACCCATATTCTATTTCCTTTCGCGCCTCCTGCACGTATATAATAGAATTAGAATGTTGGGAAGGCAAAGATCAGGAGAGACATGCATTTTCATTCGGCAGTCAAAAAAATGGGGCACATAGTTTCGTAAGTGAACCTAAGCCCCATTTATTTGTCGATAATTTATTCGGGTATGAACAGCTCTGCCACGCGCAAGTACATGCGTTGAATGCGGAGCAATCTTCTGACTAATAAATTTCTGTTGACACCTAACTCTTTGGAACTATCGCAGCCGCCGGGGGAAGATATGGTTTCTTCGCACCAGCTTTTTGCCTCGCATCCTTGATGGCATCCATGGTTATGCCGCTGCGGGGAATCTTCAGTTTCTGGCCGGGGTAGAT
>PMYF01000406.1:0-20684 GCA_003171295.1 Acidobacteriota bacterium
GCAGCGGGAGCCATTCCACCCGAGAAGGCTTTTCGTTTTGCCTTCAGTGGGGGCGCTGATTTTATCTGCGCGGGCATGTTTGATTTCCAGATTGCCCAGGATGTCGAGATAGCCAGGAAAGTTCTGGCGGAATCCCTCGACCGGACCCGCCCCTGGTTCGCGTGAGGCAGTTGGACGATAGCCATGTGAGCGCTGCGGGTTGGTCAAGACGCGTGGCGCGGCACCGTCCAGCAACTACGCCAAGGCTTGCTTCGGATACGCAGAATAAGATAGACTTGGCTCTCGAGTGCTTCGGCTTGCAACGGTTTCAGGGTAAAGCGAAATACAATCCAGAGGGAGGGTAGCCATGTTTGTGCGGGACTCGCGCGTCCGTGTGTTGACTATTCTGGTGGGGTTGATGTTGCTCTGCGCTGCGCCCTTGCTTGCCGGGCCAGGCGTTTACGATTTTACGCTTCCTTCCATTGATGGCAGCCCGACCCCGCTCGCGATTTACAAGGGGAAGGTCATTCTCCTGGTCAACGTCGCCAGCCGTTGCGGTTTCACGCCTCAGTATTCCACGCTGGAATCTCTCTACGAGAAGTACAAGGATCAGGGATTGGTGATACTGGGTTTCCCGGCCAACAACTTCGGCGCGCAGGAACCCGGCACGAACGTGGAGATCAAGACCTTCTGCACCCGTAAATACAACGTGACCTTCCCCATGTTCTCCAAGGTTTCCGTAAAGGGTGATGACACGACGCCCCTCTATCAGTTTCTCACCCAGAAGGCCAATCCGGCGGTGGCGGGCGAGATCAAGTGGAACTTCACCAAGTTTCTCGTGGACCGCAACGGCAACGTCGTGGCGCGGTTTGAGCCACAGGTCACACCCGATTCTCCCGAGGTCGTGAAGAAAGTTGAGAAACTCCTCCAGCAGTAGGCGCAGCCTCGCGGGGAGAACGCGCTGGTCATCCGCAGCAACGGCGGCAACGGGCAGGGGAGGAAATGGTGGAGGAAATGGTGTCAGGAACCATTTTAGAGCCGGTGAGAGGTGGTGTCAGGTGAGAGTTGGCCCGAGAAATGGTTCCTGACACCTTTTTCATACGCGGGTCTCCAGCAGACGCCGGCCCGCGGCGGATTCCAGATAGGCGTTGAGGTCCTGGCCCGACGCGAATTTCTCAATCAGCTTCGCGAGTTGTCCAAACAACTCGCGGTAAAACTTAAGACGGAAGCCCGCGCCAGTGAGCGCATTAGACGCCACACCATTCACAGACAAATAGCAAGAGGGCTTGCGTGGCTTGAACCACGGAATCAATTTCCAGGTACTCGTCCGCCGCGTGCGTGTTTCCTCCCCGTGATCCCCACAAAACCGCTGGAATCCCGAAAGCCTGATGAAAAACGTACATGTCACAGGGACCCTCAATCCCCTGCACGAGCGGTTCTTTTCCCAGCACCTTCGTGGCGCAATCGGCGAGTTCGCGTACAACCGGCTCGGACTTGAGGATGAAGGAACCCGGCATCCACCGGATGGGAAACTCCACCTGCGGACGGGAGGCGAAAAGCCCTGGTGCTGCGGCCACGACGGAGTCCAACCACGCGAAGAAATCGCGATCGACCTCCTCTTGCTTCTCGCCAGGCATCAATTGCCAGTACATTTCGATCTGGCAGGTCTCCGGAATGGTAATAGGTTCTTGGGTACCCCACGGACTGGTAAAGACCTTGGTGATTGAAACCGGCACGGGGTCAGCGGAGTCCGCATAAAGTTCGTGAACCGTAATCTTTGCCCGGCGCTGTTCAGCAAAGTGCGGGACACTATCCAACAAATGCCGCAACTGGTCGATCACCCCGGAGGGTAGCTTGCCTTCGGTGAGAACTCCTCCTGCCGCGTTCAGTCTGATGTGAGCCGTCCGCCCTCCCCGTTGCGCAGGGCAGATGCGCAAGAAGGAAGGTTCCGAAATGACTGCTGCGTCCGTGTTGAACCCCATCAGCCGCCCTGCCAGTGTCCCGTTCACGCCGCCGAATTCCTCGTCCGCGACGGTCTCGAACACCAAGTCGCCTCGCAGTTCGATCCTCAGGGCGCGCAGCGCTTCGAAGATGAAGAGGTTCGCGCCCACGCCCGCCTTCATGTCATTTGAACCCCGTCCATAGAGGCGATTGCCATCGACCTCACCCCCAAAGGGGTCGCGTGTCCAGGGCTGCGTGCCGCGCGGCACCGTATCGATGTGTCCGGAAAGAAGCAGAGACCGTCCGCCACCAAGTCCTTTCCGGCGCGCGCCCACGTTAGACCGGTGCTCATAGTTGCGACCAGGCCAGTACAGCGGATGTTCCCGCAAACCGGGAACCTCGGTGAGGTCGTATAGATTGGGGTCCACTCCTTGCGTGCGAAGGAACTTCGCCACGTATTGCTGGCAAGCTTGTTCGTTTCCGGTAGGTGGCGTGTTCTCCGACGGAATGCGGACTAGATCCCGGACGATCCCGACCAAACGATCGCGATGCTCCTCAACATAGGAGCAGAGCTTCTTTTCGAGCGCGGTATCGAGCGCCATAGTGGAACGTCTCCCTTTTAGATTTTCAGACTCCGGGGAGCATTGCGGAATCCCCGGGTAAGGACGGCGAGATAAATAACCCCCAGCCCCAGCCAAATGAACCCAACAGCCTTTGCTTTAGCGGAAAGGTTAATCCAAAGATACACACAGGTGATGGCCCCCAGCAGGGGAAACACCAGATTAGTAAGGAAACCCAGGCCGGCCCGTAACTGCCGGCGGAAATAGTAATGGCGGATAACGCTGAGGTTGACGAGGATAAACCCCACAAACGCTCCGAAGTTCAGCAGTTGCACCGCGAGTTCGAAACGCATAAGCAGGGAGCCGACCAGCGTGAACACAGCCATCACGTAAATGCTGCGCGTGGGCGTCGAGTAGCGCGGACTCACATAGGCAAAGATGGCGCGTGAGATCACGCCATCACGCCCCATGCCAAATAGCAGGCGCGAAGCACCGGCTTGACCCGTTAGGGCGCTGGCCAGGCCCGCGACCAGAAGGACAAAGGTGATCCAGCCGAACATCCATGCCCCGCCCAGATGCCTGCTGATATCGAGGATAGCAGTCTCACTCTCGGGAAAGGAGTTGTAGTCCGGCCATACGAGCGCAGCCAGATAGACCGTCGCAAAGCAAAACACCGTTTGAATAATACAAACTGCCACGGTCGCGATGGCGATGTTTCGTTCGGGATCCTGAGTGTCCTCCGCCAGAGTCGAGACTGCGTCAAAACCGATGTAGGAAAGCGCGGCGATGCCCGCGCCGAGCATCAGCGGGCGCAGAACAAAGGTGCCTCGATTGAAAATAGCGGTCCCCACCAACAACCCACCCCAGCCGTGTCCTTGTACGACACGGAAAGCCGCCAGCACAACGAACAACACCGCCGAGAAGGTCATGATCACCATCATCACCCGGCTGGCGCGGGCCGTCATCTGGATGCCGCGTATGTTGATGAGCGTGATGGAAACTGTAAAAAGGACTGCCCATACGGGATAAGGGACACCCGGCAGCAACCTCGCCGCGGTAAGCGCGGCATATACGACGCTCAAAAGTGGAATCAGGAAGTAATCGAGAATCATCGCCCAACCGGCCAGGAATCCCACGTGCTCATTAAGCGACCGCTGCGCGTAAGTATACGTGGATCCTGCCGCGGGGAAGGCTCCCGCCATCTTCCCGTAACTGGCCGCCGTGAATAGCATGGCCACCATGGCCACCAAATAGGCCAGCGCGGCATGTCCGTGGGAGACTTGCTGGACAATTCCATAAACAGGGTACGGGGCCGTGGGAGTAAGGATAACCAGCCCGTAGAGAATGAGATCACGCAGGGAGAGCACCCGCTTGAACTCAGGTTTATATCCGAGCGCTTCCAGGGTTGTGTCTGCAACCTGATCAGCCATGAAAATATACCGATCTGCCGCCGAGGCCTTCCCTACCCTTTCGGCAATAAAACGGGGAGAGCAAACTCAGACGAGCAAATTTTGACTGCCTATCATATGCAGGCTTGCGCGCGCCGTCCATCAGCGCCCGAGCTGCTTATCATGCGATCCCTGACCTGTGTTGCAGGCTTCCGTAAGGCGCATGCGTCTTATCTACACAGCGAGCCGCCGAGACGACCGTAGGGGCATGGAGGGGAGGATTCAAGCCACCCCTTGCCGCTGATGTCGCCCAACGGCAGGTTTATCCCTGCTATTCTTCTCCCTACATCAGCACTTCCCCCAACCACTATTCCATGTGGTCATTGAGAATCTACCTGGCGGGAATCGCTTTCGGGGACAAGACCTGGCAGAGTCTCGGCGCCAAAGGCATGCACCGCGGCACGCCCGGCAAACCGGCCGGCCACGCTACTTCTCCCCCACCCGGCCGCGCAGCACGGTAATCGACGCCTTGGGAAGCTGGTAGAGCGCTCCGGCGCCGCCCGTGACCACTGATTTGGACGGCGGGCCATCGGGGTCCGCGTGGCCCCCTTTCCCTTCAACGTGCCATTGGTATTCGGCATCTCCGAAGGTGATGCGGTCTACCCGGCCGGCAAAGTGCCTTTCGCGCTTGTTCTCGGGGTCCGCGAAAATGACCTTTACCGCGTGGGCATTGTCATGATCCCGGTTGACCAGCATCACCGACCACTGCCCGTCCGGCCGCTCGACGGCATAAGCGGTGACCAGGAAATTCCCGGCGCCGTCTTTGACATCGCTCGAGACCTTGAAGAGCTGGTGGGGTGCATCCACCGGTTGCACCCATTCTTTGGTAATCACCTGCGTGGCAATATACTGAGGTGGATATGTCTTAACATGATAATCCTTATCCAGAAGGAGGAAGCCCCCAGGCCGCCCCGCCACAGGCATGTAATGGAAGTAAAACGTGCCGTTGGCGCCTGCCGTCATCATGGAGCCCACGTAGTCGGCCAGCCAGAGAGCGCTCATGACGTCCGGACGCTCGCCGCCACCCGTCATGTTACCCTCGGTCATGAAAAAGGGCATGCCTGGAGGCAAACCGTTGTCCTTCCAGACTTGCACGACGTGACTAACGCGCTGCGGTTCCGGGTACAGGTCGCTCCAGATGAGCCGGGCGCGTTTGTCCATGAGCGGATAGTGTTCGAAGGAGAAGAAGGTGAAGTCATCCAATCGGCCGTGCGCTTTCAGGTAGTCGAGGAACCGGCCGAGCCAGGAAACTCTCCCCGCCGCATCGGGCCAAACCTCCACGTCACCCTCTGTTCCCTCGAACGGCGGTCCACCCAGCTTCGCCTCCGGCACTAGCCGATGGATGGCCGCAGCGAATTGCAGGTAGAGGGCGCCATAATCCTCGGGAAGCATGTGCTGCCCGTCCGCCTCCTCTCCCATCTCAATCCAGGAAATCGGATAATGACGTTTGTAAAGATAGGCAATCTCGGCCGCAGCGTCCTCGGGCGTTGCATACAACATCGCAATCGGGACCATCGTGGGGAGCCCGCGGGTTACTCCACTCATGAAGAAGAAATCGAATCCGACCTGGTCTCCCCTCGATTCATCCAGATCGGAAGCCGCATGCCAGGGGTCAACCGAAGAGGGCCAGGTGACGGTCTGCTGGCGACTGGGCACATGCTTGACGACATCCGTGAATTGACCCTCTCCCGCCAGAGTCCCGACGTAGAGTTCCTTGATGGCATATCCCAGGCAGTTGCGCTTGTCCGCCGAGCCATGTGTATCGCAGGTATGGGAAGATTCCGTCATCCAGATGCGCAGGTAGCGCACCGGAATCATCCAGGAAACCAGCTTCTGCGTGACGGTTCCGCCCTGGCCTTCCGTGACCGCGCCCAAGGGAAATGTCTGCCACGTACCCTTGGTTGTCCCGTCATAGAAGGGCTCTTCCTCACCCGTCCAGAACTGCACGGAGTAGCGTCGCGCGTAAGGGTCGGCCCAGGCAATCCGGAGGGCGTTGATATCCACCTTGCGCCCCAGATCGACGATCACCCATTGCGGGTGTAAAGAATCGTCCTCGCCTGTAAACTCCTGCGTCAGGTACGGGTTGCTCTTCCAGTACGTCTTCAGGTCGCCATCGGTCAGCCTCGACCAACCGTTTCCGTCACCTTGGCTGAAGCCGCGGTGCGGCAAGGGATACGCCCACGAGTGGCGAATCATCTCAGTGGGCTCCGAGCTTCCCGTGAAGTAGCCCTCCTGCTTTTCCGTATTGCTCCAGGCGCCGCGCGGATTCCAATGCCAGGCCTCGACCATGAGTTCCGTATTCTGACGATAGGTCACGGCTTGCCATCCCGCTCCCAGGATTTCCTTGAGCACCGGGTCGGTCAGCAACCTGTCCGGAGTTCCGGTCGGCAGGCGGTCTATCGCTGCACCCAGCGCGCGGAAGGGACTGAACGTGTTCACCGCGTGCGATGGCGCAGCGTCGACCGTAATCTGCTGGGCGTTCGCCGCGTACGCAGTCCCAAGCAGCGCGACGATAACAAAACCAAATCCAAGAATGCGCCGTTCATTCCCTGACACCATTACGACCTCCTTGCCCGGCCGTTTGCCGGATTCCCCGGAACTCCGGCCCCGGAAGGTTCATCCCGGATCACCCCTTCGCAGCTCCCGGCGCATAAGGGTACTACACGTCGTCGCTCCCTCAAACCGGTAGGTTTCTGTCGATAGGCGATACCGGGGAGTGAGTCACGAGCGCAGGGGAAATCGGGAGGTTGGGTGATCGGGCGACCGTGTGATTAAGCGATGGGATAATTGGGCCATTGAGCGATTGGGTGATTTGATGCTCGCTCGTCCCTCTTATCCCCGGCTGAATATCAACCCCTGAGGCAGTTTTCATTTTACGGCTGTCGCAGTAGGCGGTAGAAGCGTTCCGGGTCCGCCGCCAGTTGCGCGGAGAACGCGGCGGCCTCGCGAAGCTGGAAGAGTAATTGGTCCTGCGGGCTGAGTCCGAAGATGGCCTCCAATTTGGCGGGTGAATCACTGGGGCGCACGCGGTCCCAATCGGCATCCAGCCGATCGAGAAGCTGCCGGTCGCGTGCGGAGACTGCCTTGATGAGTAATCCTGCCGACGCCTTGTTGCCGCTTGTCTGTTGCGCCTCCCGGACCACGCTGGTGCTGCGCCAGAAAAGGTGCTCCAGATATTCAACGCAGAGTTCAAAGGCGGCAAAGTGTTCAAGATTCTTGCGCACCGTGCTGGCACAGAAAACCAACTGACTGCGCAGCCGGGTGTAGGGCGGGGGATCGGCCGCGCCTGTCTTGAGCGTGGCCGTCAGTTCCGCCTCGCTATGCCAGGGAACGATGAGCGGCGGCTGCATCCAAGGCGAACAACAGGAGGGAGAGTAAGGAGCATGGTCATAGATGGTCCGGAACACGTCATCCCAGGTATTCGTCCATTCGGCCGCGTAATGTTTCTCAATGAAGCGCCGGAAGGCGGTGTGGCGCGCCGCCGCGCTGCCTTCGTGCAGGACTACAGCCGCGTATGCGAAGCCATCCCAGATTGCATCCGCGAGGTATCGGCTCGGTATCCAGTTGGTTACGACCACTCCCAGCGAGCCCCTGACACTTTTGTAGACCTCGGCGTAAGCATCCAAGTTGTTGAGCTGCGCGGTTCCCGGGCGCGGTCCCCAGCGGCACCAGATGAGACTGGGAGCGCCCATGGCGCGGTGACCGCTGGCCACCACTTTCTGAGCGAGCTTACGAAGCTCGGCGGGGTCCTCGTCCTCGTAATTCCAGTCCATCACGATGACGTCCTTGTTCAGCAGGCCCAGGATTTCCGGTTCCAGCCGCAGGACGTGGTCGCCCCACACAATCAGCTCTTTGCCCGCGCCGCGAGTAATTTCATCGAGGGAGTTCAGATAGCCCGCCCAGATTTGGGTGCGTGTCTTCTTGCTGAGCGCTTGCTGGGAGAGTTCCGAGCCGCCCCAGCTCACCTCGTCGCAGCCACCATGAATATAGGGCGAAGCAAAAATCGCGCCGATTTCGCGGTAGAGATCACGGAAGATCTGGAGCGTCTGGGGATGAACCGGGATGATGCCGGTGAAGTCCGACCGTGTCCCGGGGCTGTGGTCGGAAAGGTCGGCGTAACGGGGCACACCGGTGATGTAGCGCGTGTGCCCGAATGACTCGATCTCTGGAATGAGCGTGACCCCATGCTTCTCGCCATACTCGACGAGCCTGCGCATTTCAGCGGGCGAGAATGCGTTGCGATGGGTTAAGAGCTCGGGGTGGCTTTCAAAACGCAGCGAGCAACCTTGGTCGTCGGTGAGCCGAAACTGCAGGGCGTTTAGTTCCCAATCGGCGCAGAAGTCGATCAGGCGCTGATAGTACTCGAATTTCTCGGGGACACGCGCCGCATCCGCGACGAGCCCGTAGATCGGCTTCGCATTCGCCGGCGGCGCCATTGCGCCGGATGCGCTGCCGGCTTGCTCAGACAGAATCGCCGCTCTGCCCGGGCGCGAAGCACCCGCAAGAGCCTTCCCAACAGAGGCCGCAACCCCCGCGGCTCCTGTGGCCTGTTGGAGGAATTCTCTTCGGTTCGACTGCAGGCTACGCATGGATACCTCGCTGTGGGCGGGGACTGAGGTTATAAGTACGTCAGGCCGCGCACACCCGCCACTTGCGGACGCTACCAGACCAGCCGCAAGCCCAATTGGAGCTCCCGCGGTTCGCCCGGGCCACCGGAAGCCAAGCCCGCGACCAGCTGAACAGTATTGAAAATCTGGCCGAAGCTTGAGGCAGCCAGGTTGCGTTGCGGAATATCGAAGTTGGCGCGATTGAGAATGTTGAACACTTCCGCGCGAAACTCCAACTTGCGCGATTCACCCAGGCGAAAGTCCCGATGGATAGTGAAATCGCAGCTTCCCAAACCCGGGCCCCGCAGGATGTTGCGCCCGGCGTTGCCAAAGGTGAAGGGGCTCGGAGCGCTAAAGGCCGAAGCATTTACCCACTGCTGCGGAGTTTGTTTCGAGGGGTAGAAGGAGGTGCTCGCGATGTTGGGGCGGTCCGTATCGTTTCCCGTCCCGGTAATCTGCACTTCGTCCGCGCCGCTGATGCTCCCGCTCACAAAAGGGGTGAAGGGCGGGCCGGACTCAACGGAAAAGACCCCCCCCACCTGCCAACCTTCAATCAAGTGGTTCAGGCGCGCATTGTCGAGCTTCGCCACACTGGCGCCGAAGGGCATCGCCCAGAGATAGGCGACGGACAGACGCTGGGGGAAATCGAAATCGGACACGGCCTTCTCCGCCGCCACATTGTAAGAGTTCTGCGGAAAGTTGGCATTGCGGGAGTCGCTGAAGGGGCCGGAGGTGGTATCGATGGACTTCGAGTAAGTGTAGGAGGCCAGGAGCGACAAGCCCTTCGACATTCGGCGCTCCACCTTGGCCTGGAAGGAGTGGTAAATAGAACTGCCCGAGGACTGTGTGTACGAGAAACTGGAGAGATAAGGATAGGGCCGCGGGCAGCCGTTCACGCTTTCACAGGCCGCGAGCGTCGCCGGAGCGTCAGCCGCAGGCACCACGGATAAATTCATGGCCTGATTGGGATCGGTCTCCTGGACGAGGCGCAGCCCCCGCGTTCCCACGTAGCCCAGATCGAAGAGCCAGGATTGCCCGACCTGTTCCTGCACATCCGCGGTCCACTGCTGGATGAAGGCGTTGCGGAAATTAAGCTGGAAGGGGCTCATGGTTGGGAAAATCGAGCCGCCAATCCCCGACAGGGCGTTCTGGATGATCTGACCGCTCCCCGGCTGGAAATTGCACTGGCCGGCCATGAGGCACGCTTCGAGCACGGAGGGGGAGTTGCCTTCTTGAAGTTGGACAAAAGGTGGGTTCGCGGCCTTCTGGAAATAGACATCGCCGAAGGTCTGATCGTAGAAAACCCCGTAGCCGGCGCGCAGAACGGTCTTGGAACTCCTAAAGGGTTGCCAGGCTACTCCGATGCGCGGCGCAAAATTGTTGCGGTCGGGCTTTTGGAGCGAGCGGTTGCTCGCCGTGCTTCCCAGGTTGATGGTTTGCTGGCTACAAGTCTGAGCCGTACAAGGCGCCGGGCTGATCTGCCACTGGCCGGTTTGCTGATTGATGCTCTGGTTAAAGCTCCAAAGGGTTGCCGCATTCGTCCCGGCCACCATGAGGTCCCCATTACTGAAATCAAAGTTGGAAAAACCGTTCGACCCTTCCGTTACCAGGCTCTTGTACTCGTAACGCAAGCCGAGGTTCACGGTCAGATGAGGGCGGACCCGCCAATCATCCTGGACGAAGAAGTCGTATTCACCAAATTGGCCGGAGATATACTCCTGGAATCCATTCAGCCAGTACTGGGGAAGGCCCAGCAGCGCGTCCGCGACGCTGTTGCCGAGCGTGCAGGTGGGGCAACCCAAGTCCCCCGCCGAGACCTGGCCCAGACCGCCCGTCAGGAATCCGGTAAAGTCAAATTCTCCCCGGATAATGTTGTCGAGGGAGAAATTCCCGCGATGGACCTCGCGAATATCGGCGCCATAACTCAGCGTATGCGACCCCAGCACGTGCGTCAGCGTGTCGCCGATTTGGAAGGTGTTCACCGCGCCGCTTTGGGGTGTGGTTTCGTCGGCTCCCATGCTGGCGTATCCCGAGAAATTCATATTGGGAACCCCCGCGGGGACGGAGCCGATGTTTGCGACGCCTGTGATCCCCAGGCTTGAGGCTAGGGTGTTGCCCAGATCTTGATCAACCTCGCGGAGTTGATAGCGGTTGTATCCAAGTTTGACCTCGTTGACGAGCTTGGGGTTGACAATGTGGGTCCAATCCAGGCCCGCCATCTGGTAAGAATCGTGAGAGAAACGGCCATATCCCGGGAGCGTGGTGGTGCTTTCCGGAACTGTGCCCGTGGGCCAAAATTCGCGATCAAAGTTCAGACTGTAGCGGACGAACAAGGAGTCCTTGCTGCTGAACTGATGGTCGATGCGCCCGGTCAGGGTGTCGTAAGTGACCTGCCGGTTGACCAGCGCCGTGTAGTTCGCGGCGCCACAGGAGGCACTCGGGATGTTGGGCTGCGGGTACTGATTGACCAGGGCCTGCCCTACCGGGTCCGCTTGCGGCAGGACTTGGTTGATGTTGGTGAAAGGTTGTCCTCCGCCCAACGGATTGAGCAGAAGGGTCTGGCTGGAACAATTGGGGTTCAGGAGGTCCGTGAAGTCGCCCTGGCGTTCCGCCATGCTGGGAACAAGGAAGTTGTCATAAAAGTCGCGGTGCTCGCGAGTGCCCTCGTAGGCGACGAAGAAGAAAGTCCGGTCGTGTCCGTCGTAAATCCCCGGGAGCACGGCAGGTCCGCCGAGCGTGCCACCAAACTGATTGCGGTGCATGGGCGCAACGGAGGGGTCAAAAAAGTTGCGCGCGTCGAAGGCGGTGTTGCGCGCGTACTCATAGACGCTTCCGTGGACGTCATTCGTGCCGGACTTGGTAACCATGTTAACTTCGGCCCCGGCGTGGGCGCCGAACTTGGCCTCGTAAACCCCTGTCTCCATGCGGAATTCCTGCACGGAGTCGAGCGGCGGAGCCACCGTGTACTGGCCCACACCCACGGAGGTATCATCCAGACCGTCCAGCCAATAGGAGTTCATCGAGTCGCGCATCCCGTTCACATTGATGGCGCCACCCCGGGAGCTGATATGGGTGCCCGCAGTTCCGGGAGATACACCGGGCACAAGCAACGCTAGTTCCAGAAAATTCCGCCCGTTCAGGGGAACCTCAGTCACCTTCTGCTCGTCAATCGTAGTCCCCACGGAAGAGGTTTGACTCTCCACCGTGTTCGGCGCAGCCTCCACCGTGATGGTGGCCGCCTGTGCCCCCACCTTCAGCGTCAGATCCAACCGCAGGTGCTGATTCACGAGGAGGGTAATTGGCCCCCGTCCAGTCCTCGCGAAGCCTTCCTTCTGCGCGGTCAGGCGGTACCGCCCCGGAGGCAGCAGGGGAATTCCGTAACTGCCGTCGCCGCCGGTGGTCACGCTGCGCGAGAAACCTTTGTTCTCTTCCAGAACCGTCACGACGGTCCCCGGAATAACCGCTCCCGTGGGGTCCGTGATGGTCCCCGTAAAGCTGCCCTGGAAAGTCTGCGCCATCACAACCAGGCAGCCCACGCCCATAAGCAGGAAAAGGCCTAGCAAAGCCCGTCGAGTCGAAAAAAACATTTTCAGCGCCATCCTCCCTTCTAATTCACGAAACCTCGAGGATAAAGCAATGTGCCTCTGGGTGAGGATGCCCACTTGCACTGCGGGGTTGGCCCTCTCCGCTCGACCTCAAGCAAGTTAACCACATTAACATAATTCAGTTTACCTGCACAACGCTTGGCGCAGCGTCTGGTGCAGATGCACTCTGCTCCCCGGAGGCGCCGAGCCGCCTGGTTCGGGCAGGCGAAATCGGGTGGGGCAACTGGTGCCTGAAGGGTGAAGCGGCGCGCGAACAACACCAGAGCGCACCTTGCCGGTATGCGCCCGCTGGTCCGGCCCCCTCCGGCCGCAACGCCCCCCGCCCGCAAGCTCGTCCCGATACAGTTGACAAGGCCTTGCCCCCCCCAGTATCATGGGAACTTCTGCATAATGACTGACTGGTCAGTCAAGGAGGTTACAGTCAATGAAGGTGAAGGCTTCGCGGCAAATGACTATGGTGCCCATCACCCCTCACTGGCGGCAAAGGAAAGCGCTGCGCAATGAACAGATCCTCGCCGCAGCTTTCGACGTGTTTGCCGCCCATGGCTATGCGGAAACCCGGCTTGACGAGGTAGCCAAAAGAGCAGGTGTGGCCAAGGGAACGATCTATCTCTACTTCAAAAATAAGGAACAGCTTTTTCGAGCGGTTGCCCGCAGTCTGATTCAGAAGAGGTTTGATGCTTTGGTCGGGACTTTCCGTGGGACTGCGCCAGAACTGCTCCGCGAGCTGCTATCACGAATGTACAGCCAGATCGTGAGAAACGACCGAGCCCGGTCCATCGTTCGCTTAATGCTGGCCGAGAGTGGCAAGTTTCCCAGACTCTCGGAGATTTACCACCGGGAGATTATTGCGCCGGGAATAAAGGCGGTGCGCCAGGTGCTGAAGCGGGGGATCGCGTCGGGAGAATTTCGCAAAACCCCCGCCGTGGAATTTCCTCAAATTCTGGTTGCGCCTGGAATTCTGGCAATCGTGTGGAAGTTGCTTCATGGAGACCGCCATCGGCTCGACCTGAACGCTTACCTGCAGGCACACTTGGATTTTGTGTTGTGCAGCGTGCGGAAAAAGCAGGTTTGAGTGGCGCAATCGGGCAGGGGTCGCGCCGCGAAGGAGAAAACTCATGCGCTGGAATTCAGGAGGGGCGGGGCTGCTGGTGGCGCTGTTGCTCGCCAGCCATACCCAAGCAGGCGGAGAGCAGGTAACTCCACAACGGCTGACGCTGCAGGAGGCGATTACTCTGGCCTTGAAGAAGAACCTCAGCGTGCGAGTGGCCAGTGCGCAAGTGGGGGAACTGGAAGGCACGCGCGAGAGGCGGAGGGCTTCCCTGCTGCCGCACATCACGGGGAACGCGTTAGCCAACCGCGAGAATATCGATTTAGGGGCCATGGGAATTTCCTTTCCCACGGTTCCTACCGTCGTCGGTCCGTTCGCGCACTATGATTTCCGCCTCTCGGCGAGCCAATCCTTGATCGACCGTCACTCCTACCACAACTGGAAGGCCAGCGAAAAACAAGAGGAGGCCGCCCAGCTCGATTATCAGGACGCGCGCGATTTGGTGATCCTCCAGGCCGCAGGGCTTTATCTTGACGCCCAGGCTTCCGCCGCGGAGGTAGCAGCGGCGGAAACTCGCGTGACGACTTCCGAAACCCTTGAGAAATTGGCGCGCGACCAACACGCCCAGGGACTGGCCACCGCTGTGGACGAGGTTCGCGCGCAGGTACAACTGGCGCGGGACCAGCAGAACCTGCTGGTGGCGCGCAATACTTATCAGACTTCCCTGCTCGTCCTTGCCCATTTCCTCGGACTGAGCCCTGGCGCCCCGCTGGATTTGGCCGAGCCCTTGAAATTCCATCACGTGGAATCAGCCGACGCAGACCAGGCGCTGCACAGCGCCCTCGAGGCGCGATCCGACTACGCCGCGCTTTTCAAGCAGCGAGAGTCTCTCGTCGAGCAGCTCAAGGCCTCGCGGGCGCGCTATCTCCCCACCCTGTCGGTTAACGGCGATTACGGAGCNNACGGAAATTCAAAGCCGGCTGAACCGCCTGAACGCGCAGATTGACGACCTCAACCGCGAGATCGAGCAGGAATTGCGTAAGGCGTTGCTGGACCTGGAATCCACCGAGAATCAGGTGACCGTCACCGAGGCGGCCCTCCACCTGGCAGAGCGCGAGCTGAGCCTGGCGCAAGACCGTTTCCGCAACGGGGTGACGGACAACATCGAGGTGGTGACCGCGCAGGCCACGCTGGCGAGCTCGCAGGATGACCGCATCCTGGCCCTGGCGCGGCACGCCGACGCCGTCATGGCCCTCGCGCGCTCCCTGGGGGGAACCGAAAAGATTTACCAAACATACCTCGCGGAGCCCTGAGCCGGCCGCGGGGTGCAGTTCAAGGAGAGAGGTGAAACAGTCATGAAACGCGTGATTCCGCTCCTGCTGCTCCTGGCGATTGGCGGCGCAGTGGTCTACTTCCATCCGCAGTGGTTCCGGAAATCTGCTCCTGAGAACGCGCTCAAGCTCTCCGGTAACATCGAAGCGCACGAGAGCTTGGTCAGCTTCAAGGTGGCCGGCCGCATCATCGCTCTGCCGGTGCAGGAGGGCATGACCCTGAAGGCCGGCGACCTGCTGGCGCGGCTGGACAGTGACGACTACCGCCAGCAGGTGGCGATGGATGAAGCCACCATCCGCGTGCGCGACCGGCAACTCGCCTTGGGCTTAGCGGGCAGCCGGACGCAGGACGTCGAGGCCGCCAAGCTGGGAGTGCTTGATGCCCAGGCCGACCTTGAGCAGAAAAAGAAGGACTTAGCCCGATACCAAGCGCTCTTTGACAAGGATGAGATTCCCGCACAGACGCGGGATCAGGCGGCCACCAATGTCACCCGCGCGCAGACGGCTTATGACCGGGCGCGGCAGGTCCACGACGAGCTTGTGGAAGGAACCCGTCAGGAAGAACTTGCCGTGGAACGCGCCAACGTACACCAGGCGGATCAGAGCTTGCATATGTCCCACATCCGGCTGGCCTATACCGCGCTCCGTGCACCCTTTGACGGAGTGGTTCTAGTACGGCAGGCGGAGTTGGGAGAGGTGGTTTCGCCCGGCGCTCCCATCGTAACGCTCGCCGACTTGGACCACCTGTGGGTACGGGTATATGTGCCGGAAACAGATCTTGGCAAAGTGCATTGGGGGCAGACCGTCAATTTGCGGACTGATACTTACCCTGACAAGATTTATCACGGCCGGATTTCATTCATCTCTTCGGAAGCGGAATTCACGCCGAAGAGCGTGCAGACCGAGAAGGAACGTGTCACGCTGGTTTACCGGGTCAAAGTGGACGTAGAAAATCCGAACCGGGAGCTGAAGCCGGGAATGCCGGCAGACGCCATTATCAAACTGAAGTAGCGAGAGCGCCGTGAGTACTCCTCCTGCCATCATCGTTTCCGCGCTGAGCAAGCACTTCGGTGAAGTGCACGCCGTGGATGGGCTCAGCTTTGAAGTTTATGCGGGAGAAATTTTTGGGTTGGTCGGTCCTGACGGCGCCGGCAAAACCACCGCGCTACGGATGCTGGCAGGCGTGATGAGCGCGGATTCCGGCTCGGCAGAGGTGGCCGGTTGCGACGTCGTGCGTGACCCGGAAAGCGCCAAGCAGCATCTCAGCTATATGTCGCAGCGTTTCGGCCTTTACGAAGACCTCACGGTGGACGAAAACCTCCGTTTTTACGCAGATTTATTTGGAGTCATTCGCAAGGAGCGCGAGCGGCGCTCCCAGGAATTGCTGGCGGCCGCGGGCCTGAGCGATTTCCGCAGCCGCCTGGCGGGGAACCTTTCGGGCGGGATGAAACAGAAACTCGGCCTGGTATGTGCATTGATTCACACACCCAAGGTCCTCCTTCTCGACGAACCGACCAACGGCGTCGATCCCGTGTCGCGGCGCGATTTCTGGCGCATCCTGTATTCGCTGCTGGCGGAGGGCGTCGCGATTCTCGCTTCCACATCGTATCTCGATGAAGCCGAGCGGTGTCATCGCGTGGGCCTCCTCTATCGCGGACGGATGCTTTTCTGCGATCGCCCGGAGGAACTGAAGAAGAAATTCCCCGGCGAGATCCTGGCTGTGCATGCCGCGCAGCCTGAGAGGGTACGCGAGGCCCTGGCAGGGGCACCGGGCGTGCGCAGCGCGTTACTGGTGGGCGACCGTGTCCATCTGTTTGTGGACGAAGCCGCTCGCCGGCTAGCGGATTTGCGTGCGCGACTGGAGTCCGCCGGCGTCGTTTACGATTCCATCCAGCCCGTACCGGCGACCATCGAGGATCTATTTGTATCGGCCGTCGAGAGCGAACCGAAGGCCGCCGGGGGAACGAAACCTTCATGAGTGGAAGCGAAACATCCGTCGTGGTTGAAAACTTGACCAAGCGCTTCGGCGCCTTTGTAGCCGTGGACAGCATCAGCTTCCAGGCGCACCGCGGCGAGATCTTCGGCTTCCTCGGCCCCAACGGCGCGGGCAAATCCACGACCATCCGTATTCTCTGCGGGCTGCTCCGGCCCACTTCCGGACGCGCGCTGGTTGCGGGGGTTGACGTCGCCAGGAAGCCTGAGACGGTGCGCCAGCAGATTGGCTATATGTCGCAGAAGTTTTCCCTCTACAACGATTTGAGAGTTATCGAGAACCTACGCTTTTTTGCGGGATTGTATAGCGTTCCCGCCAAAGTCCTTCCCGCGCGTCTGGCCTGGGCGCTGCATATGGCGGGGCTCGAAGGCCGCGAGCAAACCCCCACGCGCGATTTGGCCGCCGGATGGAAACAAAGGCTGGCGCTGGGGTGCGCGGTGCTGCACCGTCCCCCCATCGTCTTTCTTGACGAGCCGACTTCGGGCGTCGATCCCGTCTCACGCCGGCAATTTTGGGAATTGATACAACAGATGGTGGGCGAGGGCATCACGGTGTTCGTCACCACGCACTATATGGACGAGGCGGAATACTGCAATCGCCTGGTGCTGATCAATCGCGGGCGCATTGTGGCGATGGGCACGCCCACAGAACTGAAGACTAGATCCATGAAAGGCCAACTCCTGCTGGTGGAATGTGAACCATTGGGGCCTGGCCTCGAGGCCCTCGAAACTGCGCCGGGCGTGCTGGACTCGGCGGTCTTTGGAAGCAGTCTGCATGCCGTGGTTGCCGACGCCCAGGCTGCCATGCCCGGGATCCGGGAGGCCCTGGAGGCCCGGCAGGTTCGGGTCGGCCGGCTGGAGCAGATTCCACCCAGCCTCGAAGACGTCTTTGTCTCGTTAACCACAGGGGGCGAGATCAAACCAGGAAGGGTAGCATGAACCTACGCCGCATCCTGGCCATGACACGCAAGGAAGTGATTCAGATCCGGCGCGACCCTCGTAGCCTCCTGATCATCATCGCCATGCCGCTGGTGCAACTGCTCATCTATGGCTATGCCGTGAACCTCGACATCAAGCACATCCCCCTTTGCGTGTACGACCGCGACGCTACCCAAACCAGCCAGGACCTGCTAAAACGTTTTCAATCGACCGACTACTTCGACATCGTTCGCGTGTCGCCGGACTACCGGGACGTTGTCAGGCACATTGATCAAGGCGCCTGCACGGTTGCCGTCGTGGTCCCGCCGCAATTCTCGGAAACACTTCGCTCCAGCGGGCAGGCGAGCGTGCAGGCGATCCTCGACGCCAGCGACAGTAACACGGCCAGCATTGGTATGGGCTATGCGCTGAGCATCGTGCAGGCCTACTCCCAGCAAGTGCAGATCGATTGGCAGCAGCGGCACGGTTTGGCGCCGGCGGCCCCGAATGTCACTTTCGAGCCGCGCACGTGGTTCAACGAAGATCTGGCGAGCATGGCGAACATCATCCCCGGCGTCGTGGCCCTGGTGATGGCGGTGGTCGGCGCGTTTCTCACCTCGCTGACCATCGCGCGGGAGTGGGAGCGCGGCACGATGGAGCAGCTTATTTCGACACCTGTGGGCAAGCTGGAAATAGAGATTGGAAAACTGGTTCCCTACTTTGTCATCGGGATGTTTGATACCGCGCTTTGCGCAGGCATGGGGGTCTGGTGGTTCGGCGTCCCCTTTCGGGGAAGCTGGACCCTCATGTTCGGCTGCTCAATGCTATTTCTGATCGTGGTGTTGGCGCTCGGTTATCTGATCTCCGTGGTGGCCAAGTCCCAGCTTGCCGCCAGCCAACTGGCCCTGCTGACCACGTTCTTGCCGGCTTTCCTCCTGTCGGGATTCGTATTCCCCATTGAGCAGATGCCGACCGTCGTACAGTGGATCACACGAGTCCTGCCGGCGCGCTATTACGTCTCGATCCTGCGAAACGTCTTCCTGAAGGGCACCCCCGCAAGCTTGATGGCGGGGCAGGTGACCGCCTTGGGCATCATTGCAGCGGTGGCGATCACGCTGGCCACCCGCGCCTTTCAAAAGAGGCTGGAATGAGCTTAATCGCTTCACTCATGCGCATCGGTCATATGTTGCGGAAGGAGTTCATCCAAACGCTGCGCGACCCCCGCACCCGTTGGATGCTGATCGGGCCGCCGATCATCCAGATGCTGGTCTTTGGGTACGCGGCCACGCTGGATGTGAAACATGTGGAACTGGCGGTGCTCGATCTGGACAATACCCAGGAGAGCCGCGAACTGGCCTCACATTTCTCCGCCAGCCGCTATTTCGATATCAAGACACATGCCACGCAGCGCGAGGAACTCCGCGACGGTATCGACCGCGGCGACGTTCTCGCAGCGCTGGAAATCGATTCCGGATTCGCCGAGCACCTCCGCAATGGCCAGGGCGCCTCGGTGCAGGTGCTGGTGGACTGCTCGAACTCGAACACGGCGCTGGTGGCTTTGGGCTATCTTAACCTGATCGGCGCCCAATTCGCCCGGGGCTATCAGCTCGACCAATTACGGCGAACGGCGCCGCAACTCGTGTCGTTCCTGCCCCAAGTGGACCTCCAGACCCGGCCGTGGTTCAACGAAGGCTTGGAGAGCCGCTGGTATTTCGTTCCCAGCGTCATCGGCAATCTAACCCTGATTATGGTCATGATGCTCACCGCCTTCGCGGTGGTGCGCGAACGGGAGATCGGCACGCTTGAGCAGGTCATGGTCACACCCATTCGTCGCTGGGAGTTCATCCTGGGCAAGACAATTCCCTTCTTCCTCATCGGCTGCTTCGATGCGACCATCATATCGCTGGTCGGCACCCTGTGGTTCGGCGTGCCGTTTCGTGGAAGCCTCGGGGTGCTGGCGGTCGGCGTCGTGGCCTTTATCTTCGCGTCCTTGGGGCTGGGGCTTCTGATTTCGACGATTTCCGTCACCCAGCAACAGGCGATGATCACTTCCTTCTTTTTCACCATGCCGATGATCACACTTTCCGGGTTCGCCACACCCATCAGCAGCATGCCGCCGTTCTTCCAGAAGCTGACCTACCTCAACCCCATGCGCTATGTCATGGTGCTCCTGCGCAGTGTCTACCTCAAGGGAGTTGGCTTCGACATCCTCTGGCCACAGATTGCCGCTATGGCAGCCTCAGCGGTCCTCCTACTGGGTATCAGCGTCCTGCGCTTTCATAAGTCGCTCGAATAGGAGAATAGTGACGAGAGGCGAGCAACTGGCTTGGGGAGCACAGTCCGCGGCTCTGCGGTGTGTGGCAAGGATAGGAATTGCGGGAGGGCCGTAAAGGATCTGGGTGAAAAGCGGTCATCAAGTCTTGTAGCGCCGCTCTGCGAGCGGCGAAATGATTATAAAGCAACCCCGTCGGTCATTGACCGGCGCTACAGCGGTGCGCGGCGACGAGGGCTTGGCCCAGGCTGAGGCCACCATCACCGCAGGGGACTTCGGCATGGGTGAATACCTGGAAAGCGGCTGCTTCGAGGCGGTCGCGCAGGTGCTCCAGGAGAAAACGGTTCTGGAAGGACCCACCGCTTAAGCAGACCCGAGCGAGCCCGGTCCGCCCACGCACCAGTTCTGCCGTGCGCGCCAGGACATCCACGAAACCCAAATGAAATCGAGCGCTGATTCGGCCCGCGGGGACTCCCTCGCGAAGATCCTCGACGAGAGCCAGGAACATGGGACGAGTATCGATGACCCAGCCGTCGCCCTCTTCGTGAATCGCNNGCCTGGGCTTCGTAGTTGACTTGTTCCCGGATTCCCGCGAGCGCCGCGACCGCGTCAAACAACCGGCCGCAGCTTGACGTCAAAGGGGAATTGGTTCCACTCTGCGTCAACCGCAGGAGTGTCTCGGTCCGGCTGCGGTCGAGGCGGCGCGTGAAAGGAACATCGAGCCCCCAGAAGTCCCTGCCAAAATGGTGGAACAAGTAACTGATAGCCATGCGCCTAGGCTCCAGGATCGCGGCTGAGCCGCCCGGCATGCGGACGTAATCCAGGTGGGCGAGGCGTCGGAAATCGCGATATTCGGCAACCAGGACTTCCCCGCCCCAGACGTTTCCGTCGAGGCCGTAACCGGTGCCGTCGAGTGCGAAACCGATCACGCATCCCTCGAGATGATTTTCTGCCATGCAGCTCGCGATGTGGGCGTGGTG
>PMYF01000406.1:20725-26635 GCA_003171295.1 Acidobacteriota bacterium
GATTCGAAGAACTTGTAGCTCTCCAGATTTTCCAGATCCCCAATGTGCTGGCTCAGGAAAGCCTCGCGCCCCCGCGTCAGGCAGATGGTGTTTTTCAGCTCACCACCCACGGCCAGCACCGGGGGCACCTCCTCCTGCAAAAAGACCGGCGCCGGCACATAACCACGGGACCGGCGCACCTGCCGCGGGCGCTGACCCTCGACGCGCAGGACGGAATCATCGGAGCGCACCAGAATCTCGCGGTTGTGAACGAGGAAGTAATCGGCGATGCCGCGCAGGCGCCGGGTAGCTTCCAAGTTGTCAATGGCGATGGGCTCCTCGGAAATGTTGCCGCTCGTCATTACCAGCGCCGTGAAGCGCCGCCCGGCAAAAAGCAAGTGGTGCAGGGGCGTGTAGGGCAGGAAAACTCCCAGGTCGCGGTTGAACGGTGCGACGGCTGCCGCCAAGCGCTCCGGCAGCTTCTTCTGCAGGAGCACGATGGGATGCTCGGGACTAAGGAGCAGCTCGCGGGAAACCTCATCCAGTCGACAAAACTCCTCGAGGCACTCGGGATTTGCGGCCATGATCGCGAAGGGCTTGTCCACGCGCCGCTTTCTTTCGCGCAAGCGCTCGACGGACGCCCCCTGCATCGCATCCACGGCAAGGTGAAATCCACCCAGACCCTTGACCGCCACGATCTCGCCCGCAGCCAGCAGGTCGGCGGCTTGAGCAGCGGGATCGGGGCTCGCGAGCGGCCGTCCTTCGCTGTCCCACAGTTCAACGCGCGGCCCGCAGTTCCAGCAGGCATCGGGTTGTGCGTGGAAGCGCCGGTTTAACGGATCGTCGTATTCGCGCTGGCAGTCCGGGCACATGGGAAAGACCGCCATCGAGGTCTTGGCGCGGTCGTAGGGGATGTCGTACACGATCGAGTAGCGCGGTCCGCAGTTGGTGCAATTGATGAAGGGGTAGCGGAAGCGCCGGTCCGTGGGATTGAAGAGTTCGTGGAGGCAATCCTTACAGATCGCCACATCGGGAGAAATCAGTACGCGGCGTTCCGCACCCGCACGGCTCGGCAGGATGCGAAATCCCTCGTCCTCTTTCAGGGAACGTTCCGTGACCATGAGGTTCGTGATGCGTGCGAGCGGAGGAACTTCTTTCGGCAGGCGCACGAGGAAACGGTCAACCGCATCCGCGAGACCTTCCACCTCGATGGAAACCCCCGCGGCAGTGTTGGTAATGAAGCCCGCGAGGTTGCTCTCAACTGCCAGCCGGTAGGTGTAAGGGCGGAAACCCACGCCCTGTACCATCCCTGCTATTTCGATGGCTTTGCGCACTCTCATCAGCGATCAAGGATGGGCAGCTTGGCCGCCTCCGCCTTGAAAACCTCGCCGCGCTTCTTGATCCATTGCAGCCAATCGCCCAGACCCGCGCCCGTGGTGCAGGAAACCTCCAGAATCTCCATGCCGGGATGAATGTTCCGGGCATGCTCGCGCGCCCTCGCGATGTCAAAGGGAACGTAAGGAAGCAGATCGATCTTGTTGAGGACGAGCAGTTCGGATTTGAGGAAAATGGCTGGATACTTCTGCGGCTTGTCCTCTCCCTCGGCCACACTCAGCAGCACGATCTTCGCCGCCTCCCCGAGGTCATAGCTGGAGGGGCAAACTAGATTCCCCACGTTCTCAATAACGAGGAGGTCGAGATTTTCCAACTGCCAATCCGCAAGCGCGCGTTCCACCATGCGGGCATCCAAATGGCATGCTCCCGCCGTGGTGATCTGCTTGGCGGGAAAACCAAAGCGCGCCAAACGGCGGGCGTCGTTGTCAGTCTGAATATCTCCCGTCAGGACAGCGACACGCGTCACCTTGGGAAGCTCGGCCAGGGTGCGCTCCAGCAGTGAGGTCTTCCCCGCCCCGGGAGAACTGATCAGATTCAGGCACAAGATTCCATGCTCACGGAAACGGTCCCGCAGGCCCGCCGCCAGGCGGTCATTCTCACTCAGGACCTTTTTCTCAAGGCGGATTCGGTCCATCATTCCTCCACTTCCATGTAAGCGAGATCCAGTTCATCGCCGCCCGCGAAGAGTGTTTCTTCCTTCGCGCAGCGCGGGCAAGCCAGGGTATCGCCCGACACCTCAAAGGTGAAATCGCAGGCGGGACAACGCTGCCGGCGGGGC
The DNA here is from genome assembly GCA_003171295.1 of Acidobacteriota bacterium. Taxonomy (GTDB): domain Bacteria; phylum Acidobacteriota; class Terriglobia; order UBA7540; family UBA7540; genus Bog-366. Next base: position 22,878 of record PMYF01000406.1, read on the forward strand.
AGAGACTCAATCTCCAGCACGAGAGGATCGAGATCTGTTCCCTGTACCAGAGCGCTGAATCCAAAGGTAAGCGCCTCCGGCACGACTCCGGACAAGGCTCCGATGCGAACTCCTACTTTCTTCACGTGGACGCCCGGACGTTTTCCCGCCTCTTCGCGCACCGCGTCGAGAATCGCACTGGCAATGCTGAGTTCATGCATGGCAGGGTCTGCCTTTCTTCCTTCGCCGACACACGCTGCAACCGGAGCCAACGAGACCCCTCTCCCGGCCTCCTTCGTCGGCCACCCTCTCTGCAGGGGAGAGGGCTGTCAAGAATTGGGAATTACGCTCCCCATACCCGCCGCGATGATTGAAGAAATCCGACAAACCCAATCCACATCCCTCTCCCTTAGGGAGAGGGGACCCGAGATACGAGGGCGAGTAAGGGGTAGGTTTTGCGCCCACGGTGCTATTACTGCTTTTTGGCGAAAACCTCTTTGGCGATCAGCACCGCAACGCAAGATCCGCGCGTGCCGCTGCCTTCAACAAATTCGCGGAAGCTGGTCGCCCGAGAGCATGTCCACGATACGTGTGGTTCCGAGCGATGTCCGCATCATCACCAGGCCAGGGTTCGACTCGGTCACTCGCCCGATGATCCGCGCCTGTTGCCCGAGGGGATGCGCCCGCATGGCGGCCAGGATGCGCTCGGCCTGGGCCGCGTCTACGATGGCCACCAGTTTCCCTTCGTTCGCCACGTAAAGCGGGTCGAGGCCAAGGAGTTCACAGGCGCCTCGCACCGCCTCCTGAATCGGAATGGCGGATTCTTCCAGCTCCATGCCCACGCGCGACTGCGCCGCAATTTCGTTCAGGGCGCTGGAAACCCCGCCGCGCGTCGGGTCGCGCATGCAGCGGATCGCCGGGCTCGCCGCGAGCATGGCTGCCACGAGCCGGTGCAGCGGCGCGCAGTCACTCCTAATGGGGCTCTCGAATTCCAAGCCTTGGCGTTGGGAGAGTATGGCGATACCGTGTTCGCCGATCGACCCACTGAGAAGAATGCAATCGCCGGGGCGGGCTTGATCGGCAGAGAGGTTAATGCCGGGAGGAACACGGCCAATCCCAGAGGTGTTAATGAACAGCCCGTCGCCCTTGCCCTTCTCGACCACCTTCGTGTCGCCGGTGATGACCGCCACGCCCGCCTCCTGCGCGGCCCGGCTGAAAGAAGCCACCACCTGCTCGAGCGTCGCGAGCAGCAGTCCCTCTTCGAGAATAAACGCCGCACTGAGAAACAGGGGTTCGGCCCCGCCCATGGCCAGGTCGTTGATCGTCCCATAGACTGCGAGCGACCCGATGTCGCCACCCGGGAAGAACAAGGGATTGACTACAAAGGAATCGGTCGTAAAGGCCAGACGTACCCCGTCCACATCCACCAGAGCCTGATCGTTCAAGCTGTCGAGCGCCAAACTCTGGAAAGCGGGCATGAACACCCTTTGAAGTAGTTCGGTGCTCAGCCGGCCACCGCTGCCGTGCCCCAGCAGGACCTTGTCCTGCGCGGGCAAAGTCACGGGGCACGCGAATTGTTCTAAAGGGTGCCCGTCGTCATTCATCGCACGCCTCCCACTCTTCCTGCGGCATGGCGGCGATAATGATAGTAAGCCGCGCAGGCGCCTTCCGCCGAAACCATGGGCGCGCCGAGCGGCGTCGCGGGAGTGCAGCGCTCGCCAAATGCCGGGCAATCCGGAGGCTTCTTCAAGCCCTGCAGGACTTGCGCACTGATGCACACGGCAGGCTCTTCCACTTCGCGCGTGGCGACGTCAAAGACTTTCTCGGCATCGAAGGCTGCGAACTCGTCGCGCACCTTCAGACCACTGCGGGGAATCACCCCGATACCTCGCCACTTGCGGTCCGAAACCTCGAACACCTTGCGCATGATCTCCTGCGCCGGACGATTCCCTTCCCGGACCACGGATCGAACGTACTGGTTCTCAACTTCGGCGCGCCCCTCCTCCAACTGGGCTACCAGCATGGAAATCGCTTCCAACAGATCCACCGGTTCAAACCCACCCACGACGATGGGAACACGGAAAACCTGGGCCAGCTCCACATACTCCTCATAACCCATCACCGTGCAGACGTGGCCAGGCGCAATGAATCCCTGCACGCGATGCTGCGGAGATTCGAGCAGCAACCGAATCGCCGGAGGCACCAGAACCTGGGAAGCCAGCATCGAAAAGTTCTTTAAGCCCTCGCGCGCAGCCTGCCAAACGGCCATGGCGTTCGCGGGCGCGGTCGTCTCAAAACCGATACCCAGGAAAACCACCCGGCGCGCGGGATTTGCGCGCGCCACCTTCAGAGCTTCCATGGGCGAGTAGGCGACGCGCACATCGCCGCCCCCGGCTTTCACGTGGAGGAGGTCGGAGTGCGAGCCTGGAACGCGCAGCATGTCACCATAGGAAACCAAAGTGACGTCCGGTAAGGAAGCAATCGCAATTGCCTTGTCGATGATTTCCAGCGGGGTTACACAAACTGGACAGCCCGGGCCGTGTACGAGCTCGATTTGAGGAGGGAGAAGCTCGTCGATGCCATAGCGCATCAGGGTGTGAGTCTGCCCGCCGCAGATCTCCATCAATACCCAGGGACGCGTGACGCGCCGCGCGACCTCCGCCAGGAGGGCACGCGCGATGCTCGCGTCACGGTATTCATCGAGGTACTTCATTCCTNNCCCAACTCCTGGAGCAATTGGAAGGTGCGCTCAGCCTCCTCTGCGTCCAGCCGGCTGAGAGCAAAGCCCACGTGGACGATAACGTAATCGCCGACCTCGGCCTCCGGGACAAAATCCAAATGGACCTCGCGGATGACGCCGCCGAAATCCACACGGCCTAGAAGCGCGCCATCGCGCTCTTGCTTTTCGACAATCTTCCCTGGAATCGCCAGACACATAGTCGCTCATTTCAAGGCAGAGGCTTGTAAGGCAGATTCGGAGAGGACCCTGAACCCTTAGGCGAGCACCAGACGCCCGGGTGCATACCGGGCCGAAACGGTCTCAAATGCCCGCTGCAAACAGTCCGCAAGGGCTACGGCCTGTTCGGTGGCTGTCGGCTTCATGCACTGCATAATCTCGCCAACCAGTTCGGCCACCAACCCCACAGCCGATTTTACCGCGGGATCCATCTCTCCGCCCAGGGTTAGGCAGTCCACAGCCTCTACCGCCAGAATTATAACCTCTTCTGGGACAGGAAGTACCAGTTTCCTACCCAACTGCAAAGTCTCAAAAAGTCCTACGTAGTGCGGCGAAGGCCCAGAAGGTGACTGCATATCGGCATTCGGGAAGACCAACAGGGTTCCGCCAGGGATCTGCCCAGTCTGAATGCTGTCCACTACTACCAGGAGGGTGCAGTCTGACAAATAGTCAAGGAGATGGAAGCCTGAGTCCGTGGTGAAGATCACATCCAGATGGGGGAACCGTCGGCGAAGCTCCTCTGCCGCGACCAACCCCAAGGCGTCGTCAGCCAGGAGCTCATTGCCCAAACAGAGGACGCGGATCAGCGGGGTCATGACACTCATTACCTTGGCCAGACGGTTGGGGGCTAAGTTCTGCAGATGCTGCCGTCCCAATCGCGGCGCAGCGTAGCCTGCACGTTGCCCTGATGGTCATGCACACGCACCATCAACGGCATGCTCCCGGGCAAAGAATGCGTCGCGCAGCCGTGGCAGGGGTCGTAGGCGCGGAAAGCCATCTCCACCATATTCAGGATGCCTTCCGAAACCTTGCCCTTGGAAAT
>PMYF01000334.1 GCA_003171295.1 Acidobacteriota bacterium
CACTGGCGTTTTCGAGGTCGGCGTGCACGGTGAGGCGCGCTTTCTCAAGCGAAGGCATGTCGACCTCGGTGATGACCTGCGGAAAGCGCAGCGCCACGGGCCCACTCGCGTTCAGGTACACTTCCTGCCATAGCCCCATATCTTTGTCAGGGGGAGTGGGATTCACATCCACCCAGGTGATAGCAAGATCCTTGGCCTGCGGTGGAAACACTTCAACCGCCAGGACGTTCGCGACCCCCGGCTTGGCNNACCGTGCTGATGTTGAATTCGTAGGAACGGTAGGAGCCCGCCACCTGGGAGGAATCCGCGATGCGGTGGCCATTCAGCCAGATATTCGCCCGGAAGTTGATCCCGCCAAAATGCAACCAGAGGTCTTTGCCTTGATAATCCGGGGGAAGCTGAAACTCCCGCCGAAACCACCACGATACATTAAACGGACTGTCAGATGGCATGGGAAAGTTCGCGAAGTTCTCACCGATGGGATACTGCGTGCCCGGAATAGATCTTAGATTCATGCCGAAATACGGATCGGGATAGACCTTGTTCTGAACCAAGGCGTTCAGAACTGTCGTGGGGACCGCAGCTTGATACCAATCCTTGGGCTGGTATTGACCCGTGGAGAGAACTTCCCCTTTAGCCCGGACTTGGGATGAGGATTGAATAAGCCAACCATCCTTGAGTATCAGTTTCGTCCTGTCGCTTGACTCCGCGGGCGCCTTCGTCACGCCTGCGAGTGTCCCCGCGACGAGCACCAGTGGGAGCATGCAGTAAGTGCCTCTTTTCATCGGTACCCTCCTCCTCTGCCTTCGCCCCTGTAGAGTCTGTNNCTCGATCCGGCCGTTGGCAACCCGCAGCTCTAGGCTCGGCAATCCTATCCCAAACACTGTGGGAGTTTCCATGGCTTTTCCGCGCCGCCCAGCCATTTTGGTTGGCTTACTTCTGCCAGCAGGGTTCTGGTTTGAATTTTCCGCGTGAGGAGTGTTGCGGGGCTCCGATCATTGCACCGCCCTCGCACGGCTTGTTATGATGGGCGCGAAGGCGATAGACTGCTCACGCGAGGAGCAAGCTGGAATAATCTCGAAGGGGCATCACCAGTGTGGAATGGGATTTCAGCGCGAGGTGAGAGGCTGCGGTTTCAATTTCGAGGCCGTTCCACTTCGGCGCCGGCACGGGAAAAGACGGCCTCAGCATGGTCGGGCGGGAGCGTCGTGGCGAGAATGCAGAGGCAGGCATTCATCGCCCTGCTCCCACTCTTCGGCACGATTCTCGGCTGGGGCGCGAGTGCCACCCCACTCCCGGGCCACAAAACTCCCTCCATCATCCTCATCTCGATCGACACGTTACGCGCCGATCGGTTGAGCTGCTATGGGTATACCCGCATCCGCACCCCCCATTTGGATGCGCTCACGACCGGCGGCACGCGGTTCTCGGCAATTGAGTCACCCGTCCCCTTGACGTTCCCAGCGCACGTTTCGCTGTTCACCTCCACGTATCCTTTCTTCAATGGGATTGAGGACAACGGTGAAGCACTCGGTTCCAAAGTCGTAACGCTCGCTGCCATCTTGAAATCGCGCGGATATTACACAGGCGCCGTCGTGGGCGGTTTCGTCCTCGATCGCCGTTTCGGACTGAACCAGGGTTTTGATGACTACGACAGCACCTTCAACCTGCATCGAGAAAAAGCCTCTGACCCGGGTGATATCAAACGCCTGGGGGCAGACGTCGTGGACGCTGCCACCCGGTGGCTGAAAGGAAATGCCAGCCGGCCGTTCTTTCTCTTCGTCCACCTTTATGACCTGCATACTCCTTACAACCTCCCGGCTGCTTACCGCTTGCGTTTCGGCTCCGGGTACGACGGAGAACTCCAGTACATCGATGAGCAGGTGGGCACTTTCTGTGATTTCCTTCGCCAGTCTGGTCTTTTCGATAAGAGCCTCGTCGTCCTGACTTCGGACCATGGGGAAAGCTTGGGCGAGCACGGGGAAAAGACCCACGGCTACTTTATTTATCAAAGTACGCTTTCGGTACCTCTGATCATTCACTGGCCGGCGGGAAGTGGGAGCTTCCCAGCCGTGGCCGGCGAACCCGCCAGCCTGATGGACGTGGCCCCGACGCTCCTGCAGTTCGCGGGCATTCCTTCGCCGCCGGAATTCCAGGGGCGCAGCCTGCTGGAGTTATTGCGGGCGGCCTCACCCGGTGCAGGCCGCGAGGTCTACAGCGAGAGTCTCTACGCCCATAACCATTTCGGTTGCAGTTCCCTGCGCAGCCTGCGCCTGGGGCGCTACCAATACATCCAGGCCCCCAAGCCGGAACTCTATGATCTGGCCGCTGACCCTCGAGAGACGACCAACCTCTATGCGCTGCGCCGATCCCTTGCCCTGGCCTCTCAGGAACGGCTGTCCGCTCTTCGCGCCCGTTTTCGGGGTGAGCGCCCGACGGCTGCGAAGGCGCTCGACCCGGACACTGTTGCTCGCCTGGGATCTCTGGGATATGTCGCCTTAAGCTCGCAACATTCCGATTCGCCCGACACGGGGCCTGATCCCAAAGACCGCATCACGGACTTTGAAAGCTACGGGCGCGCCATCGTCCTGGCCGCGGCGGGCCAGATGGGTGAATCGAATGCTCTGCTGGAACGCCTTCTGGCCCTGCACCCGGAGCTTCTCGACTTGCACATGAGCCTGGGGCTCAACCATCAGCGACAGCAGCAGCATGAGGATGCCGCGCGCGAGTTCCAGCAAGTCCTCAAAACCGATCCGCTGAACATTCAAGCGCACTTCAATTTAGGCTTGAGCCTCTTCCAGCTCCACCGCCTGGACGCCGCCACGAAAGAGCTCGATGCCGCTCTCGCCATCGCACCGTACTATACCCACGCGGAAGAACTGCTGGGCACCATCTGGCTCCAGAAGGGCGATTACTCCCGCGCGCGCCGGCAGTTCGCACACATTCTGACCATCGACCCTAACGACTATGGCGCGCATTACAACCTCGGCGC
>PMYF01000623.1 GCA_003171295.1 Acidobacteriota bacterium
CACCACGGCGCCCTCCGATATTGATGATCCACGGCTTATTGGTAAGGAGAGCTGCGCGCTGCTCATCGAACATGCAGTTGGCCGAAATCATGTAGCGGAGAAAGGAGATATCCCTCTTCCTGCCGCGCGTCTTGTACTCGTCAAAGCGGTCGAAGATATCCGCCGGCACCCACGTAGACATGAAAGTCCGCTGTGCGGAAGTCTTGCCCCTTGAGGCATCGCGGAGGGTGCGGAGGATCGCTTTCTCTACCAGATCGGAATTGCCTTCGAGTATCTTCCCGAAGATCTCCAACCGCTCGGCATTGGCAGAATAGCCATTGCGCCCTGTAGGATTCTTCACTTCTCCTTTCTTCGCGGGCCGCAAGTTCTTTAGAGACTCCTTCTTTACCATTTCACAAACTCATCTGACTATGTAGTGCCTTTCACTGGCTCTGTGTACTTCTTCAGCATATCGAAGGCTATGCGGTACTCGTGTTTCAGAAACAGCCTGCCAAGCCATGAGATCCCGAGGACGCCGGGCCAGCCCTCCTCCAGAAAGCCGAGGCGCACAAGGTTCTCCGTCATCTCCCAGAACACCCTTCGCTTGATACCGAGTTGCGCACATGTCGCGCCCCATGCAGGGAAGAAGTAGTTGTCATTCCCGGCGACGGCCAGCTCGGGAAACTGGTTGAAGTAGGACATGAATACTACAGCTTGCGTTGGGGCCATCTCCTTTGCCATACCACGGAGAATGAGGACCTGCGCAGACTCGGCATGGATGCGCTGCTTCTGACGTCTGCGCTGCTTGCGGGAGAATTCTACCGGAATCCCATTCATGACCTGCCCCTCACATCTCGTCTCTGAGATACTGTATGAGTTCATTGATCGTTTTGCTTTCGCTCTGGCCGTTCTGAGCAGAGAACTGCTTCAGGTACGCCGCGAGATCCGGTTCGAGATGTACGACCTTTCGCACTCGGCCTCCAGCGGAATGTTTTGAATATGTAATGGAGCCGCTCCGCATGTTCGTAGATCCATCCCCGTTCGACATAGGCAGCTATCCTCCTGACTGCCACCGTATAACTCCGTGATCGGTACAGATCGGCTGCGATCTTCTTGCCCTCGGGATGTTCGGCAACTAGATCCTCCAGTCCCGTACCCGGGTTGATGGCTTCATGACCATTGCCGCCATGCTTGTCTATGAAGGCGTCCTCGTGCTGGAGCTGCTCGTCTTCAAAAGAGTCCTGTTTATTGCGTGCCCGTCCGAACATCACATTGAGCACATCTCTGCGGATGCGGCCGGAAAAGGAACGGACGGAGTAGTCAGAATGCTTCAGGTATTGCGCGATAAACTGAGCTGCCGCGTCATGAGCATATTCTCTGATGCGTTCATGCTCGAAATATAGTCCATACTTTCGGCATTGCGCCTTGACGAGCACGAAGGCGATACCCTCGCATTCCATGGCCAAAGCGTTGAGGGCTCCTATACAGCCGGCCTTGTATATCTCCTGGAGTCCGAGCGCCTTCGCGTTGTCGATCACGGTTCCGCCGGCATCCGTGCAACCAGCTTGATAACAGGCTTCGGCCGTGGATCATGGTGCTGGCAGTAGTAGTCCCGCTCCGTGGATGGCGTCATGTTCTGCATGAGCGTGGTTGGCTTGCCACCTTGCAGACCAACAATGGGAATGACCTTCGGCGGGTCAACCCAACAGGCTCCCGCGGCGTCCCCTGGATTCTCAGAATGCCAGAAGTAGCAATTTGCGCATGTGTCCATGTTGTTCCTCTCCCATAACTGACACTATCACTTTCCTGCCTCGGAAAGCAAATGCAATGTTATTCCTCCTCGCTCCTCCAAGCCTTTCTGCTATTGCATCGACGATGGGCAAACGGCATCGGCCTCACTTCCCCGCTTCCTCGTCCTCGGCGAGAAGGGCGCGCAACGCTCTCACCGTATCGCCGTTCCCCCATTGCAGAGCGTTCTCGATTCCATATGCCATCTCCCCTATTCTGCCATCTACATCCGAGGCAAGGTAATAGTCTTGCGGTGGCTGACATCGCAAGGAACCGCGATACCTTTTCAATGTCGCCGGCCCTCCGCTATTCTTCACCGGGAACCTCCTTGATCGTGTCCACGACACGCGAGACCGGGCCGCACTGATACGGCTCGGGGTCTACACCGCCATGTCCGTCTGATACGGCTTCCACGCAGATGTGATAGACAACTGGCGTTCCAATGCCCTCAACGTCCTTGGCGNNCTCCGCATCCCTCACACCGCCACCGCTCGGCTGCTTGCGGGGCAATTAGATCGTCGGCGATCATCTCCGGCGTCGCCAGTTCCCGCGCGGTCTTGCCGGAAAGATGCAGTGGCACGTCAGCGGCGCTCGGCGATGGCGGGGAGGGGGGCAAGCCCACGGCAAACGAGTCGATGATCGGGTATAGATGCTCAACGAGGGTAGGCTGTTGAACGCCCATCGCTTGCCGCGCGGCCCATCGTTCACACTCCGCCCCGATTGCCTGCTTGAGTTGCCGCTTCGCATCTTCAAGTCCCGGCTCCCCGCTCGGCTCCGGCTGCTCCGTGGCTGCGCGCAGGTTGTCTATCAGCGTCCCGTCGATCCGCCCATCCAGTTCCCCGTCAGCGTCAACGACATCTACAGCCGCGAGCATGGCCCGCGCGGCAGCGAGCAGTTCCACGGGGGGCTTCTCCGGGGGCTCGCTGGACTGATGTAGCATGTAACCGGCCACAAAGTATTCGAGTAGATCGCGATCCCGCGCCGTTCGAATGCACTCCGGCAAGAGATTGAAATCGTAGAGCGCACCCTGTAGATCGAGATGCTCGTTGACCGCTGAGAGTGTCGCGGGCTTGATGTCCGGCTTCTCCACGGGACCGCACCAGTGTGGCCATCCTTCTCCGGTGACGAGGTNNACCCAAGACGCCTTCAAGGCTTATCCCGTTGTCAAGCATAACCTCGTCCTTTGTGATGTCAGTTCGCTTGCATTCCGAGCACACCCACCGTTCGTGCGTATCAGCGGGGGCGAGTGGGAGCTTGTAGGCGGGGCAGTTTAGAGAATGTGACTCTTGGGCGTACCCACACGTACACACCGGCGTCTCAGCGGGTGACTTGTGGCACGGGCAGGCGCACTTCTCTCCTACCAC
>PMYF01000247.1:0-5624 GCA_003171295.1 Acidobacteriota bacterium
GTTGGGCCGCCCCCATGGGGGAAATAGCTTGAGAACAGTGCCGTCACTGTCGACGCGATTTGAACGTACGACCACCCTAGCAGCACTTTCTGATTGGAGAATAAGCCGCCGATGAAGAAAAAATTACTGGTGAGCTGGGCCGCGTTGGGATCGGACAACTCGAAGCCCGTTACCAGGTGATAGGGCAGGTTATTGGCGATGGCGTAGGGTTCGACAGTCAAAGCGGGCGCAACACCCGACCAATGGTTATCGCCCGAGGCGGTGACCGTGCCTATGCTATATTGAGAGACATCCCCCGACCAAACCTGGTTAGGGCTAATCTTTCCGCGAAGCGCGNNCCAACATAGTTGTTGTCGGACCAATAGCCCTGCGGATGCGCCTCTGCATGCCGAACAATGTAAAGGGTTTCGTTGGTGTTGGCTCCCGCAGGAATTACGGCGCCACCGACACCGCCGGTCACGGTGATGCTGGACGGCGTCGGCGGCATGCAGGGAGTGCTGACCAACGCGGGCGGGGGCAGCACAGGGTAGGTGGAGGGCGGGTTCAAGCTGCTGTTAAAGGTGACCAGGCCGGCGCTTCCAGACGGCGCAATCGAGATCGCATAAATATTGTTGGGACCCTGATGGCTCACCGGCAGAGTCAGGTTATAGCTTTCAATCTCATTGATATTTGCCAACAGGTTGCTGGTGGTCTCCCAAGGCGCCGAGAAAACGTAAAAGCCCGGGACGTTTGCCGTGACGATACCGGTTACCAGGGTTTCGTTGTCGCCATTCTGGTCATCGAAGTCGAGACCCTGGCACCCCGGGCAGGGTGGCGACGGCATAGCAACTCCGATGGGTACGGATCCCAACGTGTACGATGCATTGATCGGGTAGTTGTTGCCGGTATAAAAGGTCCCGCCCACAGCGTCACTGGAGAGAGTGATCTGGTTGAGAAGAGCGAACTGCTGAATGGTCTCAAGGGCTACCATATCGGGGTAATAGCCTGTGGTGGTGGTTTGCAAATGGGTCATCGGTTCGAGCGCGTAGATGCCGGTTACATTGTTCATCCCCAATACCGCCTGTTGCAGGAACGGGGCCATCAGGAGCGACCGCTGTAAACCCTGACTGGTGAGGTTGGCCGTGAGTGGATTGACGTCCCCGGAAGCTTGATAAGCCACATCCTCGCTTACCACGAAGATCAGGTTGATGTTGTCAGCGCTCAGGGGAGCGGGATTTACCGTGATACTCATGGCCGCCGTGGTGTTGCCGGTCGAGTTGGAAGCCGTAACCGTGTAGCTGGCCGTGGCGGCTACGGCCGTGGGGGTTCCGCTTATGATACCCGTGCTGGTGCTTAGGCTCAGGCCCGCCGGAAGGGCCGGGTTCACACCGTACGAGGTCACCGCTCCGCCGGTGCTGGTGGGGCTGTCTGCCGGGATCATTGTCCCCACGGTATACACCGCCGTGCCGGTAGTGTAGGAGAGTCCCGCCGGGGCCGCGACATTCACCGTGATGCTCAGAGATGCCGTGGCGCTGCCGGCCGAGTTGGATGCCGTTACCGTGTACGTGGCCGTGGGGGTCACAGCCGTGGGGGTTCCGCTGATGATACCCGTGGTGGTGCTCAGGCTCAGGCCCGCCGGAAGGGCCGGGCTCACACTGTACGAGGCCACCACTCCGCCGGTGCTGGAGGGGCTGTTCGCCGTAATCGCCGTCCCCTGGGTGTAGTCCGCCGTGACGGTGGTGTAGCTGACTGCCGAGGGCGGCTGGACAACAGGACTGGGGCTGCTGCCCCCACCGCACCCGCCGAGAAGAAGCAATGCGGCCGTCAGAGAAGGAGCGAGGAAACTGAAAAGTCTAGAGTTCCGTGAGCACCTGTTCATAATTGTCTCCTGTGTTGTTCGATCATTGAGCTCTGGGTGCGTTCGTGCAGATGGGTGCAAGTTCGGTCCGTTTTTTCGTAAGGGGCACCTGATCTTCTCTTCCGATGGTTGCATGCGCATCTCCAACCCGGCAGAAGGCATCGTCGAAATCCGCTCATGATCCGCCTTTTGGCCGTTACTAGAATTGCGGAGCCGTGGCCGGCAGCGTGGCGGAGTTGATGCCTTCGCACTTCGCGTTGTCAATCGTCAGGTTGCTATTGGCGTCAAGCGTCACCGTCCAGATGGTGTCGTAGTCGTCGTCCGACCAGGCGGGCGCCGTTGGGGGGCTGCCGTAGCCTGCGAGCAGCGCATTTACTATCGCTGGGAAGTGATCGTGTTCCCACGCCAACAGCACGGTCTGACCCGAGAATGCGCAGCAATTAAAGAAGAAATCACTCGTTGGCTGGGCCGTGTTGGGCGCGAAAATCTCGATGTTCGCAACCAGATTCAACGGCAAGTTATTGGCGATGACATAGGGTTCGACGGTCAATGAGGGTCTGACATACGACCAGTATGAATGCCCCTCCATGCCGGGGGTGATCTGAGCGGGGTCGATCGAATAGACCTGGGTGGGGCTGATTTTACCGCGCAAGACGTTGGGAAGATCCAGGGCGCGCCATTGCCCCGCAGCGACATAGTTGCCGTCTTCCCAAGTGTATACCGGATGTGCCTCTGCGTGCCGGACCATGTAAACTGTCTCGTTGGTGTTGAAACCTCCCGAGGGCGGCGGAATACTCCCGGTCGTTGGGATCCTGAAAGGTGTCTGCGCAGTGCATGGAGAGCTAACCACCCCCGGCGAGGGCAGCACAGGGTAGGTGGAAGGCGGGTTCAGATTGCTGTTGTAAGTAACCAGGCTGGGACTTCCCGACGGCGGGATCGAGATTGCATAGATATAGTTCGGACCCTGATAGCTTGCCGGAAGTGTCAAATGAAGATCTTCGTCCAGATTGATATTTGCCAACAGGTTGCTCGTGGTCTCCCAAGGCGCCGAGAAGACATAAAAGCCCGGGATCTCTGCCTGGAGGATTTCCCCAACCATGGTTTCGTTGTCGCCCATGGGGTCGTTCTGGTCGTTGAAATCGAGACCCTGGCAGGCATAGCAGAATAGCAACGGCGCAGCAATTTCGCTGGTGGGCACCACCGAGGATGCATAGGAGACATTGAGCGGGTAGCTGTTGCCGGTGAATTGGCTCAGGCCGTCAGCGTCATTGGGCGAAGCGATCTGGTTGAGAAGGGCGAACTGCTGAATGGTCTCCAGTGGCACCATATCCGGATAAATGCCGGTGGAAGTGGTTTGCAGATGGGTCATCGGTTCGAGCGCGTAGATGCCGGTTACATTGTTCGTCCCTAATACGACCTGTTGCAGGAATGGGGCCATGAGGAGCGATCGCTGTAAACCCTTATTGGTGAGGTTTGCCGTGCTGGGATTGACGTCCCCGAAAGCTTGGTCCTGGTAGGCCAAATCCTCGCTGACCACGAAGATCAGGTTGATGTTGTCGGAGCTCAGCGGAGCGACATTCACCGTGATTGTCAGGGTTGCGGTGGTGCTGCCAGCCGTGTTGGAAGCCGTTACCGTGTAGCTTGCCGTGGCGGCGACGGCCGTGGGGGTCCCGCTGATGATACCCGCGGTGGTGCTCAGGCTCAGGCCCGCCGGCAGGGTCGGGCTCACACTGTATGAGGCCACCGCTCCACCGGTGCTGATGGGGCTGTCCGCCGTGATCGTTGTCCCCACGGTGTAGACCGCCGTGCCGGTAGTGTAGGCCAGGCCCGCCGGGGCTGCGACATTCACCGTGATGCTCAGGGACGCCGTGGTGCTGCCGGCCGTGTTGGAAGCCGTTACCGTATAGCTGGCCGTGGTGGCCACGGCCGTGGGGGTTCCCGTGATGACACCCGTGCTGGCGTTCAGGCTCAGGGCCGCCGGAAGGGCCGGGCTCACACTATATGAGGTCACTGCTCCGCCGGTGCTGGTGGGGCTGTTCGCCGTAATCGCCGTCCCTTGGATGTAGACCGCAGTGCCGGTGGTGTAGCTGAGTGCCGAGGGCGGCTGGACGACAGGCCTGGAGCTGCTGCCCCCACCGCACCCACAGAGAAGAAGGAATACTGCGGTCAGAGAAAGACCAAGCCACTGGATGGGTCGCATAGAACCCTCCTGTTCCATTAGCACCGGCCCCATGACATGGCGCGGTGTTTCGCCAATGGTAACACAATATTCAATGGTCAATTGGTACTTATCGTTTTCGGTGGTTATTTCATCTGCGAGGCACGGATCCCACAAGAAACTAAACTCCCAGTCCGCGATTCGATTCCGGCCTCGACCCGAACCGGGCGCGGCTCGCCTCCTTTATGCTAACAGCACATGACGCCGAGGGATGTGCTGCCTTGCTGCTATAATCAAACGGAACTTTACTGCGAGATAGAGCATGAGGCTTGGAATAGATTTCGGCACAACTCGAATCATTGTTGCGTTCGTAGATCGGGGCAACTACCCGGTTGTGTCATTCGATGCTCCGGACGGAGTTGCCCGCGAGTGGTTTCCTCCCCTGGTTGCCGTCAAAGACCAGAGACGCGTCTATGGGTGGGAGGCTTGGGCGGCGCCGGAAGAACCGGGCTGGACGGTGGTCCGGTCGCTCAAGCGGGCGCTGGAAGGGGCCGGCCCGGAAACCTTGGTTCAGATTGCCACCCAGACCGTCCCGATGCTCCAATTGCTTCGCGAGCTGTGTTCGGCCTTGCGGATCAACTTGCTGGAGCATTCCAACTTGCCTAGCGTCGAAGTAGGCCCTCTCGAGGTGATGCTCGGAGTCCCGGCAAATGCCAACAGCAACCAGCGATTCTTGACGGCGGAGGCCTTTCGGCAAGCCGGTTTCCACGTATTGGGACTCTTGAATGAACCTTCGGCCGCGAGCATCGAGTTTGGCCACCGTGACCGGAGCTCACGACAGAAAAAAGCAAAGGGCCAAATCCTTGTGTACGACCTGGGAGGTGGAACCTTTGATGCCTCGCTGGTCGAGTTGGATGAGAGCGAACAGCGCGTTATCGCTTCGGAAGGTATCGGCGCGCTCGGAGGAGATGATTTTGACGAAATCCTCGCTGAGTTGGCTCTGGATTCAACGGGGTTCAGGGCTGGCGAGCGGGAAAGCCTCTCGCAGGCGGAGATGTTTCACCTTCACGAAGAATGCCGCGCCAAGAAGGAAAGCCTGCACCCGAACACTCGGCATATCTCTGTCGACCTGGGGGTGGTGCGGGAAGGCTGGCCGGAGGTCTCATTGCCAGTCGCTAATTTCTATGAGCGCTGCCAACTGCTGGTTCAGGAGACCTTGCACGCCACGGAAGACTTGCTCGAGGCACACGGGTATGGGCCCACTGGATCTTCGGCCTCGGCTCCGGCGGGGGAGCAGCATCTCGAAGCCCTTTACGTCACGGGTGGCGGAAGCGAGCTTCCGATTGTGGCTCGCATGCTCCGCGAGGTGTTCGGCCGCCGGGTGAGACGCTCCGCCTACACTCGCTCCGCCACGGCCATCGGTTTGGCGATACAGGCTGATGCGCAGGCTGGGTGCGTCCTGCGCGACAAGTTCACTCGCCACTTCGGGGTGTGGCGAGAAGCCGACGAAGGCCGAACCGTGGTTTTTGATCCCCTGTTCTCCAAGGGGACACAGTTACCGGCGCCCGGAGAACCGCCGCTGGTACAGTCGCGCCAGTACACGCCGGTCCATAACATTGGCCATTTCCG
>PMYF01000247.1:5652-29551 GCA_003171295.1 Acidobacteriota bacterium
CCGTCGCCCACCTTGACCAGGGTCTCGGGCGACAGGCAGAGGAGAGCTATTCGTGTGACGCGGGCGGAACGCTGAAAGTGACGATCGCGAATCTATCGGAAGGTTACAGCCGCTCGTACCGCCTGGGGCGTTGGGCCTCGGCTGACACACGCATTGTCCCAGGCCGGAAGAGGAAAGGCTCGCCCCACAGATAAAACAACGATAGAGCCCGCCTACCTGCACCCCTTTTGTTCCCAGAGTGTCTCAAGGCTATTGACACGCGCCGGAAGCCTCGTTAGTATATTCTCCATTAATTAAGAAACCGAAACGGGGATTCAGGGCTGAACGACTTGCACATTTTGTAATCGGTGGCAAAAACTTCTGTTGCCAGTGGAGGTGGTCATGGCTGTAGTGGAAGAGTCGAAGAGATTTGTGTTTCATCTCGTTAAGGCCTGTGGCGCGGTGTGTCTTATCGCGACGGCAGTATTGATGGTTGCTCTTCTCAGCGTAGCGCCGGCCGCTGCACAATACACTACCGCTAGCTTGGGAGGAACTGTCGAAGATCCAGCTAGAGCCGTGGTCCCTGGTGCTAATGTCACAGTGCAAAATGAAGACACCGGCCTTTCAAGGACCGTAACCGCACAACCGGACGGGACATTTCTGTTTCCTGCGCTGCCGGTCGGCCATTACAAGCTGACGGTAACGAAGTCCGGTTTTGCCACTTACGTACAAACGGGCATTATTTTAAGTGTGAACGAAGTCGCAACTCAGACCGTCGCTTTGGAAGTCGGCGCGCTATCGCAGCAAGTGACCGTTTCTGCGAACGCCACCGTGCTGACCACCGGAACGAGCACGGTCGGCCAGCTCATTGATCAAAAGAAGATTTTGGATTTGCCTTTGGACGGCCGGCAGCCGCAGGAACTCCTTTTCCTCTCTGCGGGCGCGCTCAACGAAACGGGCAACTATTGCCTCGTGAACTGCCAGGGCGGCGTGTACCCGGGTGAGCAAGACGGCAACGTCAACGGGGCGGGGCCCCGGACCGTCAATTACCAGATGGACGGCGCCGGTCATAACGATACGTACCTGAATACGAACTTGCCTTTTCCCAACCCGGACGCGGTTCAGGAGTTCAACGTTCAAAACGAAAACCTCTCCGCCCAGTACGGGCTGGGTGGCGCAGTCGTCAACATCGTCACCAAATCCGGCACCAATGCTATCCACTTTGACGCCTTCGAATTCGTTCGCAATGGGGCGCTGAACGCCCGAAACTTCTTTGCTCCCAAGCAAGACACGCTGAAGCGAAACCAGTATGGAGGCAGCGGAGGTGGGGCGATCATCAAGGACAAGCTATTCTTCTTCGGGACGTATCAAGGGACTCGTATCCGAAGCGCCGCCCAAGGGCAGATCGCCTTTGTCCCCACCGCGGCGGAGCGGAATGGTGATTTCTCCGATATTTCGACGCAACTTGTGGACCCCTCGACGGGCACGCCGTTTTTTGGCAATCAGATTCCCACGACGATGTTCAGCGCGCCGAGCCAGTACTTTCTGAAATACATGCCTCTCCCGAACGGTCCCGGGCGGCAGTTGACATTCCCCGGCCCTTCTGTGGTGCAAAACGATGATCAGTGGCTGGCAAAGATTGACTGGGTCCACGGTAAGAACCAGTTGAGCGGCAGCTATTTCTGGACGCGTTTCAATGAGCCTCCGGATGTGACCACTTCCAAGACGGATATTCTCGCGGCCGACGGGAGTGGCAATCAGGTCAAGGTTCGAGATCTCTCCCTAAATCATACTTATTCGGCGTCGCCAAGGCTGCTGTTCAACACCTGGTTTGGGTGGGACTCGCAAACGGGAGGCTCGATATCCGGCGCGCCCTTTGGTTTTCCGGATGCCGGAGTCCAGATCGCCGCTCCCACACCTCCTGAGTTGTCGCTAAGTGCCGGCGGGTTCTTCAGCATCAACACCAATCATTTGGGTGACTTCGACCGCGGGGACTGGACTATCCACGAGGACGTCACAATGCAGCGAGGTTCAAACGAGCTGCACTTGGGCGGCGACTTGGTCAGGCCGAGGAACCATCTCGTCAACACCTTTACCATGGCGGGAGAATTCACCTTCGGCAACCAATTGTCGGGCAATAACTTGACCGACTTCATGCTTGGGCATGCTTCCGAATTCCTGCAAGGGGGAGGCGAGTTCAAGGATCTGACCGGAACCTTGTACAGTTTTTATGTGCAGGATAATTGGAAAGCCACCCGCAAGTTGACCATCAACGCGGGCCTGCGATGGGACCCCTATTGGCCCTACACGGAGGAAAAAGGGCGAGTGGTCTGCTACCACCCGGGAGCACAATCCCAACGGTTTCCGAATGCCCCCCTGGGCGCCATTTACGGAAGTCCCAACCACGATCCCGGCTGCCCGGCAGCGTCGGGCACGTTTAGTAATCTCAGCAATTTTGGACCGCGTATAGGTTTTGCGTACAAGCTGGACGAAAAAACCGTAGTGCGCGGGGGCGGAGGGTTTTACTATACTCCGCCGCCGATCAACAATTTCAACGGCTTTGTGGATACGGCGCCTTTCGGCCCACGCTTCGATTTCAAGGGTGATCTAAGCTTTGTGGATCCCTATGGGAGTTTTGGACTACAGAATCCCTTCCCGCAGGAGTACGGTCCTGCCTTGCCGGGCCCCGATGCGGCGTTTACCCTGCCCATGTCCATTTACGGAGTTTTCCCCGTCGACTGGCACGTGCCGGAACTCGCGACGTGGAATCTTACCGTCGAACGGCAGCTCGGAAGCAACTGGATAGCTCGAGGGGCCTATTTGGGCAACAGGGGAAGCCACTTGTCGAGTGGCATCTTCAGTTTCCAGGAACTGAACCCCGCGATCTATATGCAGGGTGGATCCACCGAGGAAAATACCCAGTTGCGCCGCATCAACCCCAACTTCGGATCGATTGGCAACGCACCATCAGGTAACAACTCCCATTACGATGCGATGCAGCTCAACCTGGAGAAGCGTTACAGCCGTGGGGTTTCGGTACTCGCCAACTACACCTGGGCCAAGATGACGGACGATTACGGCGTGTATGGCCAAACCAACCCGTTTAATCGCGCCATTGATCGTGGTATTTCCAGTGACGACGTCACCCACCTCATTCACTTCTCGGGAGTCTGGCAAGTTCCGAACCGTGGGACCACCGGACTGACACGAGGCTTTATGAACGGGTGGGAGTTGACCTCCTTGGCCACCTGGCGTAGTGGCTTCGCGTTTCAGGTCTTTAGTGGCGTGGACAACTCCTTCAGCGGTGTGAACTTGGATCGGGCTGACTTTATCGGCGGAACAAGCCTAAGCCAGGCCAAGCTCGATGCGGGCAGGTCCCATGGTCAATTGATCCAGGAATACTTCAACCCCGCAGTCTTTGCTCAGAACGCGGTGGGGACCTTCGGGAACTCCGGTAAGAACATCCTGCGCGGGCCCGGCTCCTTTAATACCGATTTCGGGGTCATAAAAAACACCAAGATCAAGGAACGCCTCTCTCTGCAATTTAGGGCGGAGTTCTTCAACCTTTTCAATAATGTCAACTTCAGTCAGCCGGACAATAGCATCGCTGATTCGACAGTCGGGCAGATTTTTTCTGCCGCTAGTCCCCGCATCCTGCAGTTCGCGCTCAAGCTTCTTTATTGAGCAGACAAGTTTCAAAGGGAGCTTCAAAGGAATCCTGGTTATCGCGACCAGGATTTCCTTTGAAGCCTCCCGTGGTTCACAGAAATCCCCTGAGGCAGTATGATTGTGTCTTGCTCAAGCGCGGAGTCCCGCCGAGTGATAAAAGATGTTACGGTGCGGCATTTTAGCGGCTAGCCTTTGGCTTGCTTTCCAGGCGGCGGGACCAGGATCAGCGTCCCGTTGGGATGCGGAGGGGTTATCGCTGCTCGAACACGGGCAAGTTTCTGAGGCCGAGAGGAGCTTCCGCAAGGCCCTCGAGATCGATTCCCAAGATGTTGACGCCTTGAACAATCTGGCGGTGATTCTTCGTCGGCGGGGCGAACCGGACAAGGCGGTGGAACTGCTTCAGCGTGGAGTCAAGGCGCGGCCGAACGACGCCCGAATCCGCAGCAACCTGGCGTTGGCTCTGGAAGCCGCCGGTCGCCCGAATGAGGCTTTGGCGGAGCTGAAAAAAGCACGTTCCATGCTTCCTCGTGACCCGTCTGTCCATCGTAATCTGGGGATTCTCCTATCGCGGGCCGGAGCAAGCGACGACGCCGAGGAGGAGTTGCGGCAATCGCTCGATCTTGATCCGCGCAATGCCACGAGCCACCAAGAGCTTGGTCGATTGTTTGCCCGGGAAACACGGACGCAAGAGGCTGAAAGGGAATACCTTGCCGCACTCCAATTGGCCCCGTCGGCTTCGCTATATTACGAATTGGGGGAGCTTTACAGCAACAACCGCCTCCTGCAGCGCGCCAGCGGAGAATTTCGTTCTGCCGTCCGTCTTGATCCGCGCAATGCCAGCTATTATGAAGCGTTGGGGGCCACTCTATTGCGAGAGGATGACCTTTCCGCTGCGGAAGTTGAACTGCGTCACGCTATCCAACTGGACCCTGCGGCGGGGGAAGCCCACCGAGACTTGGGTGTCGTTCTGCAAAGGAAGGGACAATTCGAGGAGGCTTCGAAAGAACTGCGCCGCGCCGCCGAACTTCTGCCGGAGGACAGCAGTTCCCACTATATGCTCGCGCAAGTTTTGCAAAAGCTGGGAAACGCAGACGGGGCTACCCGGGAAATACAATGGGCACGCGAGCTCTCCCGGAAGGCGGACGACGCGCAGTTGGAAAAGGCGTATAACAACGAGGGCACTAAGCTCCTTGAAGAAGGCAATGTGAGTGAGGCAACGGAAAAGTTTCGTCAAGCCTTACAATTGAATCCAAAGGACAAGAAAGCTCGATATAACTTGGCCCTGGGCCTCCTCCTCCAGAATCACCTGGACGAGGCGATCGAAGAATTTCACACTCTCCTCCTCTCTGTCCCTGATGATCCTGACGCTTTGTACTACTCCGGACTGGCGCTGCTTGCCAAGGGCCGGGTAAACGAAGCGGCGGTGATCTTGCAGAAAGCGGTCAATCTGCGGCCCGACGACGCTCATGCCCATAACGCTTTGGGCGTGGCGCTGGCGAGGGTCAAAGAGTTTAACCGCGCCATCACAGAGCTGCAGGCCGCTATGCGTCTGGCGCCGGGTAATGCCACCTACGACAAGAACCTGGCTTGCGTTGCAAATGCCCTGCGGAACTGCGCACTCACGCCCTAAGAGATTTCTTTTGGGTGCAGGAATAATGCTACTTGAGGCAGAACACTTGCTGGGAATTCGCCAGTTTTTTTGACGGGATCCGCGCGTGACTTGAGAAATGCGACGGGTGGATCATGACACACTTCTTCTTAAATGGGGGGGGAGACTATGTTTTCACGTCGGAAGTTCCTGCAGGCGCAGACAGCGGGATTTGTCTTGCCTCTTATCCCCACACAGGCATTCGGCATTTCGCCAACTCATGCTACTCAGGGTCCATCCTCAGCCTCCTTGGGCCCGATTGGAAAGCGGGACTATTGGAACGACTGGCCGCTCCACCTCTCCCGGATGATGAACGAAGCTCGCGACCGCCGCAAAGCGCAACTGGCCGAGCTTCGGAGTCCAAAACAAGTTAACGATCGTATTGAAGCGATACGTTCCCATGTCTGGGATATTGTCGGAGGCCCCCTTGAAAGGACTGCCCTCAATCCGAGGGTAGTCGGAAAGATTGAGAGGGATCAATACACCATCGAAAAGGTCATCTTCGAAAGCCAGCCGAGCGTCTATGTCACTGCCCACCTCTATGTGCCAAGTAGCCAGAACCCGCTAGCGAAGCCACCCTTTCCGGGGATACTCGCCCCTCTTGGCCATGCCGACGAAGGGAAGGCATACCGCAATTACCAATTCGCTTACCAGAACCTGGCGAGAAAGGGATACATGGTTCTTGCTTTCGACCCATACGGACAAGGCGAAAGGCTGCAATACTTGGATCCCAAGACGCAGAAAAGCCTTTTCGGTTCTACTGGCGAACACAATCAGGCAGGGAGACCATTGCTGTTGTTGGGTGCCAGCTTTGCCTTGTACCGAGTGTGGGATGGAGTGCGCGCTCTGGACTACCTGCTCAGCCGGCCGGAAGTAGACCCGAGTCGGATCGGGTGCACGGGTCATTCTGGGGGCGGCACCATGACCATGTACCTGGTCGCGCTTGAGCCGCGCATCAAGGTCGCTGTGGAAGTTGAGGGAAACTCAGAAAACGTTGCCGGCCCTTCCTACGACCCACCCGGAGCCATCGCCGATGCCGAACAGAATTTGGTTGGAGGTTTACCCTTCGGGTTGGATCGTGGCGATTTGCTCATGGCCTTCGCCCCCAAACCCTTGCTGATGACTTATACCCCACAGGACATAGGATCTACCTACTCGCCGATGCTGCAAGCGGCAACAAATGAAATCTACGAAGAATTGCGGAGCGCCTACGCTATCCTGGAGGCTCGCGATAAGGTCCAACTTTTCGCTTCCCCACTTCCGCACGACTTGGATTTCTTCAACCGCCGCGCATTGTACGAGTGGTTCAATCGTTGGCTGGGAAAATCCGAAGCTGGAACTGATGAAGCGGAATTCGAATCGGCCCCACTTGAGGTACTGAATTGCACGGCCACCGGCCAGGTATTGACCTCGCTCGGTGGACGGTCCGTGGTTGATATCAATGTGGATCGCATGCGGTCCATTATTCCATCCCCGCTCCTCGGGGATTCTGTTAGTGATCAGGCCATGAAGGCGGAAGTACGCAAGCGGTTAAGGAAATTGTTGGGCTTGCCTGTGGAGCGTACGCCGCTGCATCAGGAGATTCTTTCCTCAAACCTCCGTCGCGAAACGGCGATGGAAGAATTCGTTTTTCAATCGCAGCCGCAGATTCGCATCCCCGGTTGGTTTATAAAGCCTGCCGGGAAGAAGGGTCCCTTTCCAACGGTTCTATACGTTTCTGAAAGCGGCAGGAACGGGGTAGTCGAAGAGCCTGGGTATCTTGACTATCTGGTCAAGGCAGGCACCGCCGTCTGCGCAATTGACCTGCGAGGGGTTGGCAGCACGGCTCCCCGACACCCGCAGCAAGGGCCAAATTTCTATGGAAACGAAAATCTGGAGGAAGACTACGCGTGGGCAAGCCTCATCCTGGGCCAGCCGGTGCTGGGACAAAGGGTACAAGACATCTTGAGGTGTTTGGATTATCTTGCGACCCGCTCTGACGTTGACGGCAGCCAGGTGCGAGTGCTGGGAGAGGGAGGCGCGGGCATTGCTGCCTTGACGGCATCCGCGCTGGATGAGCGGCCACGGTCGCTTATGCTTCACCGAACCCTGGCCACTTTTAAGTCAGTCGTTGAATCCAAAGAGTACACCGTGCAGCTCTCTTGCTTTGCATATGGATTGCTGCGTGAGCTTGACCTCCCCGACCTGATCGCGGCTCTTAATCCGCGAACCTGCTGGCTGCTTAATGCAACAGGGCCCGAAGAAAAACCGCTTCCTCGGTCTCAAGTTATTTCGTCATATGCGTCTGCATTCAGAGTGTATGCTAAGGCTGGGAAAGCTGATGATCTTTGCGTATGGGTTGAACCGGAGGAAGCGGCTCCGAATACTATCCTTTCTTGGTCGAAGAAGACTTAGGCTCCGGTTGACATTGCCGGCCGATTGCCATTCGCGCACGAGTTACTTGACCAGCGGAGGTCCATTCATGGGAAAAAGAAGTGCAAGCCTGATCCTGCTCTTGATGACGTTGGTTCTTTTTGGTGCATCAGCCTGGGCCCAGTCTGAATCTGTTCAGCTCAAGCGGATGGGGAATCAAATCTCTGTCTTGATTGGTGGAAAGCCTTTTACCACCTACTATTTTGACCCCAAGACGGCGAAGGCCTACTTGCAGCCTCTACGCAGCGCTCGGGGAGTGGTCGTAACCCGTGGTTTTCCCATGGGGGACACGGTCCCTCTGGCGGAGCAGAAGGATCCCAGTCTGGAACCGCATCAGCGCCCCCTGTACTTTGCGCACGGTGATATCAATGGGCTGGACTTCTGGGGGGAGGAGGTTTTCCGGAAGTTCTACGGGTCTGAAGACCATCAAATATACGGGCGCATGGTCTTTCGAAAGCTGCAAGAAATGCCCGCGGAGTCCGGCTCGGGGACAATCCGGGCGGAATTTGACCTGGTCGGCCCAGACGGAAGACCCTTTGCCGAAGAGACTCAGCAGTACACCTTCCGAGGGAACAAGGATTCCCGGACCGTCGACTGTGAGTTCGTTATCCACGCCAACCGCGAGCCGGTCAAAATGGGTGATACCAAGGAGGGCACCTTTGCCATTCGCGTCGCCAAGGAACTGGATTCGCCTCCGGGGCATATGGTGAATTCTGAAGGCGGTGAAGGTGAGCCACAGATTTGGGGTAAACGCGCCAACTGGGTTGATTATGACGGCGTTGTAGATGGGGAAAAGCTGGGGATTGCTATTTTCGACAGCTCCCGGAGTTTCCGGCATCCCACTTACTGGCATGCCCGGGCTTATGGGCTGTTTGCGGCGAATCCCTTTGGCATCAAGGAATTTGCTCCCGGCCTCAAACAGGATGGCAGTTATACGATTCCAGCCGGAGAGTCATTGACGTTTCGCTACCGTGTGCTGATTCATCACGGCGATTACAAGGAGGCGCGGGTGGCGGACGCCTACCGGCAATACGCTGCGCAGTGATCGCCTGATCCGGCGAAGCCGGAACCAAAGAAGTTGACGGATTCCATGGAGTGCGCAGATTCCCTGTCAGGCATCGATACCCCAACGACGGAGGAGCATGATGGAACGGTTAACCTAGCGGCATGCCGAGGGCATTGCCGGCGTCCTTTCCTGCTACGCCCGTGCGGCGTAAACAGCATTACGAAATGATCTCGGTACTCTTGCGCTGCTCCCGGGAGAAGTGCCACGCGGTCCCCGGCAATCGCAAGCACGACGCTGCCAGGAAACATTTCACCGCCAGAACCAACCTTGCTTCCAGCCAGTAACTCTCCCCGACTTAGCCCCTTCTTTGATGCAGATTGGATTGTCGCGAGACATAGGTGCGAAAGAGCGGGGCGTGGCGACGCCTTTCCACGACCTGCGAATCACGGCTGCAGCCAGTGGTCCATCCAATCGAAGGCTTCCTCCTGCATCTTCAGGGTGAAGATGTGCGGTTGGTCGTAGAATCGTCCCCGGAACATCGAGCCGGCGCCGGCCTTGGCGTAAATGCCGGCGAGTTTGTCGACGGCTTCCTTCATTCCCTCCAATGGATAAAGCTGATCCTTGCTGCATTGCAGGACCATCAGGGGTTTGGGAACCATGCAGCCGAGGAGATCCGGCAAATCGAGAAAGTGGGTGAGGCCGGGCAGGAAATGGATGTAGCTGTGAGTCTCAACATGCTTCTTGATCATGGGCCGTAGCGTTGACATCCAACCCACGGAGACGGCGCACTTAATGCGTTCATCCAAACCCGCCAGGTAGTCCGTGCGGTCACCGCCCATCGAGATCCCGAGACAACCGATTCTTGCAGGATCGACCTCGGAGCGACTCAGGAGATAGTCTACGGTCCGGATGTCGTCCCAATGCGCGATGCCTTGCCAGGTGGTCCCGGCCCAGTATAGGCTGCGAGCCAAGATCCCTTCCCCGTCACTCGAGCGACCGTTCAGATAGGTAACATCACTCGGGGAATACTTTGAACGATCCCAGCCGTACTTCTTGAGGTCGTCATCGAAAATGGTCCGGCGCTCACCAAAGTAGAAGCAGTCGATGGAAACGACCACGTAGCCGCGGCGGCAAAGCGCCAGTGAGGTCGACCGGCCCTCATAATTCTCCCGGCGGTAAGTGGTGATGGAGGGCGGATCCCCTGCCGGGATCGGCATGACTTTCTCTTTCCCGTAAACGAACATGCCGCCGTGTGAATGGAGATCCACAATCCCCGGCCTTACCCCCTTCCTGCCTTTGGGGATGAGTACGTAAGCTGGAATGCGAAACCAAGGAGTGGTCGAGAAGAGAACCTTTTCCTGGATGTAATCGGTGTATTCCCAGCGGCCCACCACCTCCGGGGCGGGCGCAACCGCTGGTGGCTCGTAGTGAAATAGTTCCAGAACTTTCTCCCTTGCGGAATGCCGATAGGCCTCAGTGTTGTTGTCGCCCCGCTCGAGAAACGACAGAGGGTAACGGCATTGGTCTGCCAGGGTCTTGATCTGGGGATAAAGACTTCCGCTATCCGCCTCAGTCGGTGGCCGTTCAGGAGCAGTACCTTGCCCCCCTCCTCCTTCTGCATGGCCCGTGCCCCCGGCGCCAATGAGCATCCCGCCCAAACCCAGGCACGCGAGAAATGATCGGCGGCCCTGGGTGGACGGCTCAACTGAATGATCCGAATGCTGAAGATCGAGCGGGTCCATATTTTTCTCCGGGATCATGGCGTTTCGGACAAGTTCCGCGCAGAGCAGCGTGCCCCTTGATGGTTACACACGGAAATCAGGATACTCGTCCCAGGGGCTCCCCACAAGTGGCGGAAAGACCTATTCCGGAGGCAAATAAAATCAGCGCAGCAACGTGTCCCTGCCGAAAACTCGATCGACCGTAAGGAGCGGCTAATTCACTGGGGCGGCAAAGCGTCGCCGGGGAAGGGAACTGCCCTTTATTTGAGTTCTTGGACCCTGCAGGATCAAATGGGAAACAGCTCGATTCAAGTTACCGTGGACATCTACGGCCATTTGATTCCCGGGGCGGACGTGTCGTCTGCGGAGAACCTCAATGGAGTGACCTGTCCGCAAGAATCCGCAAGACAGCCGCAAGAAAGAAAGCGGCGTGAATCAGATGGGTTCAGGGAAGTGCTTCCGAATGAATGGCTGGGAGGCAGGGATTCGAACCCCGATACGCAGATCCAGAGTCTGCTGGCCTACCGTTGACCGACCTCCCAGAATCAATAACATACATCACATGAGCACGGACTTGGGTCTATTTGGGTCTAATAAGAATGGCCCCTCCGCACCCGCCTGGGCCGCCAAGAGCGCATCAAGCTGCGCCATGGCCGCCCGCCTGATTTTCAAATCGTCCATGTAGTGCAAGCTCATGCCGGGCTCTGAGTGCCCCAGCACTTGCTGCACAACCGCAATGTCCACCCCGGCCAACTGCAAGGCCGTGGCCGCCGACCGGCGAAAACTCCGCCACGTGAACGCGGGCACGCCCAGGCCCCGCGCCAGAGGCCGGAAGACCTTTTGGGTTATCCTCTGGGGGCTATAGAATCCGCCCTTGGGAGCCACGAAGAGATATGCGCCCAGGCTTGACCCGGAGGCCCGGATATGTGCCTCCAGGGAAAGTAGCGCCTGGGCCACAGCCTCACCGTAAGGAAGCTCCCGCCTCCCGCGCTTCGTCTTGGTCTCATCCACCGCGCCCCGGTATTCGGAGCGCTGCACGGTCAATACCCGCCGCGCCAAGTCAAAGTCCGCCCAGCGCAGCGCCATGACCTCCGATTCCCGAACGGCTAGGTGCGCCAGAAGCACCGCCATGGTTTTATAAGGCTCCGCGAGGGCCGCCATGATCTTCTGCAACTCCGCCACGGTCAGCACCTGGGCTTGCTGCACATCCTTGCCCCTGGGAAGCTTCAGCCGGCCAGCCGGGTTACTCCCCACGTAGCGCCAATCCACCGCGCTGGTAAAGATGCAACCCAGCGTGGTCCGCAGATGCTTCAGCACGCTCCGGCTGTAGCCGGAGAAATTGTTAATAAACTGCTGCACCGCCAAGGGCGTGACGTCCTCCAAGGGCCACGCCTTAAAGTAGGGGATTATCCAGCGCTCCGCCGTGCGGAGATAAAATCCCCGCGTAGATTCCCGGTAATTGACCAGCGCATCCGCCTGCCATTTGGCGCAAAACTCCCCAAACGTGGAAGCGCTCACCGGAGCGTGCAGGCCCTCATTGATAGGCCGGAGAATATCTGCTAGCGCCCGCTGAGCCCTTGACCGGCTAATCGCTGTGCAGGCCCCTAGAATTTCTCTCCGGTAGGTCTTGGAAAATTTCCCGTCTCGCAGTACCGGCTCCCAATACCGGCCCACCCAGACGGGTTGCTTCTTGCCGCGCTTTTCCACACTGCCCACTTGATACCTTCTCCGCATACTCGCTCCGTCTCCGGAGCGAAAAAACTTCCCGGCACAGTATAGCACGGGCAAATCTCCTTTGGCATCGCCCGAACGCCCGGCAGAATAAATCGGGAAGGCCCCGCCAGTACACTTCTATGGGGTGGGTGGTAGCTAGGGCTCAGTTTTCATACGGACAGGGCTTAAATCGAAACGTGGCGCGTTTTTCCGTTTGCCACGGCAGAACATTCGACCCGTTTGAGCCGCAACCTCTCTTTGTAGGCAGCCGCACGAGCTCGAATTCCCGCTTCTTAGGTCGGAACCGCGCACCGGGATGTCCCTATTCCCACAGGCACAGTCACACAGCCACACCGCTTGCCGGTTGGAAGCACTCCCATTTCGCCGACCGGCAGTCAGCCTTCCGTAAATGTTCCCCGTCTCGCAGACAACAGCAGACATAAACTTCTCCCCATTTTTGGCTTGTGGTAACTTGGCCGCCGTGCCGTCAGAAGGGGAAGATGGCATTCCAGACGTTCTCGATACCCTTAATGACATCATTAGCGGTTGCATCAAGCTCCCGGTTAATGTCAAACTTCGAGGCTTGTTTAATCGCCGCCTCCGCCGCCTCAACGCTCGCGTTCGCCTGTGCAATCTCAGCCGACGCCTGACTATGTGCGGCCTCCGCCTCTGCTAGCGCCGCGTCAGCCGCTCCCGCCAAAGAGGAATTGCCCGCAGTGTTCGGATTGTCGGAAACCTGCCGCAGTCTAAGGCTCGCGATAATTGCCTTACCCTCTTCCACAAATTTATCCAGTACCTTTGACTTCATGGACTCGAAGGCCGGGCGTATGAAAGGCTGCGCCCGCATCTTGTATGTTCCGAACTCAAGAAATTTCGACCAGAAGACCCGCTTCGACGGGCCAACTTGTACAGAGCCCTCCAGGTCGGAATTGACCACTACTTTGATTCCGATGTGCCGCGCCAAATCCCCAGGAAGGCGGACCTGCTTAGGATTCCCGGCCAATTTGACAGTGAGGAGACGCGGCGCTCTCTGCGCCATTTCTTCGCGCCAAAGGTTGGCTGCGCGCGCCATCGCCTTGCGCAGCAACCCACGCGCAATCGCACGCGGCACCGACTCCAACGCTTGTTGGATTTCCTCAAGACCCTTCACTTCGCATTCAATGAGCTCCGCCATTTCACCTTACCCACCTTAGAAGATTTCCGATCACGCGCTTTAGGCCGCCCGACTTCGGAGGTTCAAGCTCGCACAGACTCAGTGTTACGCTGTCCAGGCCGATACCCAGGTCCGTAGCATCTCGAATCAGACGGTACAGCAACTCTTCAACCTTCGGCATCATGGCCGGGGATAGATTATTTGCTTCAATTCGCATACGTACCTCCGCCGCTCCGCTGTCAGTGAGGGGGCTCACGCGTTTTTTTTCGCGGGCTCACCCCTCAGTTCAACTTTTTATCGCCGGGAGCCTCATACGACGCCCACGGGTCATCTTGAGGGACACCATGGAAAAGCTCACCCTGCACGCCCGCGTGAATGCGCTCCCGCGACACTGGATTGAGCCCGAGAAGGCATTCAAGCTTTCCGACCTGCTCGCGAAGCTCCTTCACAAGCCCATAAAGTTGATGGCACACTAGCGCACCGTTGCGCGCCTTGCGGAGGAAGCGGGTCTCGCCGGGCTTCTTTCGAGCGGCCTGCCACGCCCGAAGATGCGCCTGGGCCGCCAGAACCTCAGTGTAAAACCAACAGTATTGCTTTATCGATCCTGTATCGATTGGCCGAAAGACGCCGGGGGCCTGATTCGCCATAAGGTGACGCCACACGATGACTTCGGCGGGCGATAGGTCAGCCGGAGGTTCCATCGGGCCGCGTGGGGGCTCGGGAGCGTCGGTATTGAGCCGGTCCTTGCGAATCGGCGAGCCCTCCGCCAACTTCACGCGAAGGGGCTTGGGTGGTCTGCCGCGCATGATTATTCCCCCTCCGATTCCGCCATGAAATTGTCAAGGGCGGCATTGTCCATCGCCTGAATCTCTTCCGTATCTTGCACGCCGTGCCGAGCGAGCACCTTCTCCAGCTTTTCTGCTTCCCGCTTCGAGGCAACGCCCGGCATGACGCCTTGCAGTTCGCGAACGTTCTGAATTTTTGCCATTTCGCCATCCTTTCACGATGCATTAGGCTACATTGGTGAGCCAGATTCCAGCACTTTAAAGTGCAAAGTACTTTTCTGTACAGAGTTAAAAGCTCCTTTTGCAATTTCGACTTCGCGCGCGCCTTTTTGGGGCCACGGTCTCCGGGCGACTTCCCCAGAACTATTTAGGCCCCCTACCCCCCCCCTTGCGGTTGCTGGACGTTCGGGCCTTTGCCCTCTTCCCTACTTCGACCCTTGCCACAGCCTCCCGCTCGCGAGCCTCAGCAATTTGCTTGTCAATCCATGGAAGCATGAACACACTTCCATCGAGCACAAACTCCGCCCGTCTCCTCAGCAACCCCTCCACCGTTAACAGGTCCAGTTCTTCACTGGCGGTCTTTGCCCTTTCTGGCGTGCCCTTTCCGCCGTTCTGTTGTGCGTGTGAAATGTGAGTCGCGCCTGGTTTGTTGTTTTGTACTGTTCTGTACTGTTCTGTAGGCGACTCAACTTCATCCGTAAGCGCTTGATTCTGCGCTATTTGCGGAGATATCCCGCTTTTCTGAGTGGACAGTATTGTACGGTCAGAGTGGACAGTAGTGTACGATCGGACTGGACAGTTCTGTGCACTTGGGCTTTTTGATTGCGTACCTTTCCAGTCCCATTTCTTGCTTTTGTTCACAGAGATCATCCACCCGCGCCCGGTCCACTTCTGGGCGGTATATCCAAGCTTGGCAAGCAAGTTGCGCCACCTTGCGATTGTTCTTGTGCAACATCCGAATGCGCTTGCAGCGTCCGAATCAAGGCAAGGTCTGCCATAAAGAACCTGTCCCAATCGGCGGCCGCCCGCGTTTGTGAATTCGCCCGTTGTCCGGTCGATGTAGTAGAGGAAGAGCCAGTGTGCCTCACGAAGCCTCCTTCTGTGGCTAAAGATCCCCGTGCTAACGGGAATCCTAAACTCTCGACGTTCTTTGGATTCGCTCATTTTTTTAGCACCGCCGGCCTTTCAGTTCGGCAGACCATTACCCGCCCGTTGCTCGCATTGCACTGCAAGGCTCGCCAGTCTGCCGAGCAGCAACCCACAATGACCGACCGCCCCGTGGGAGTCGGCAAGAGCATGCGCCAGGGCAGGGTGTTTAATCCCCGCATCCGCCATGCGGAGCAAGCCCGCTTCAAGCGCTTCGGCTCGCGCCTGCATGCGAATGACGCGCAGAATCGTACTTGAAACCAACCGCTTGGCCTCTTCGGTTGCGCTCATAGCTTCCCCCTTTCCCATTCCGCATCCAGCAAAATTCCGGCCCCCGCCCCCGCTCAGCAAGACGTGTCAGGTAAGGCTGGGCGAACTGGCACCGCCTAAAATTCGGGGTTAAAAAGATGCGGGCCCGACTACTCTGGGGAGCGTCGAGCCCGCCGGACCGCCCAGGGTATCGCCCTAACTCCGGGGGAGGTAAAGTCCCGTGTCAGGCAAGGGCGGCCAATTCGCCGGGGGGAATTGCGAAAGCCCCGGCGAAAGCGTGTTAGGACTTCTGAGTCAGATTTACGATGGGATGGGTACCGGCATCAGTGACAACGCCGCCCGCCCGAAAATATCCGATAAACCCAACTTCCAAGGTGTCCATGAAGCGCTCATTCAACCGAGCGATTGCAAGCCCCGGCTTCACAGTGCGCAACAGGTAGCCCTGAGAGAAATCGCCAAACTGAAGAGCCACCGCCCCCGCCGCGACATCCGGCATGTACTGATTAATCACGACAGGGCAGCCAAGCAACCGGTCGAAGGCCCCGGTCACAGGGTTGGGAATGTAGAGCGGACGACCCAAGCTATCCGTGATGGCGAGAAGCTTGGCCCGGGTCTTGGCATTCATGACAAACGACGCACTCTCGATATAAGCAGGGTCCAGCGCTCCGTAGAGTGCCACGATATCAGCGTAGGCAATTGAGGTAGCGCTAGCCGAAGTCGCGCCAGCAGCGGCACCAGTGACAATGCTCTGGATGTTCTGAGCCACTGCCGGAGAGCCCAGCCACGAGCCGTTCGTAATGAGGCTAGTCAATCCGCGATAGTAACGCTTGCCAAACTGGTCGCGAACGAACTTGTCAATGTCAAAGGCCGAATCCTGCAACTCGGCAATAGTGACTTTTATCATATCCGTCACACATTGGTCCGTGTTCAGGAGAATGGAACTGAGCGACGGGTCAACTTCCGAAACCGGACCGGTCTCGCCCACCAAGTGCGCGAGTGTTCCAGTGTCGTCAGAGTACCCAACCTTCATTGGTGCCCCACCGTCAGTTTTGAACTCGTTGACGATGTTTAGAATTGAACCCCAGGCTTTTTTTGCCTCAGTCAGCACAGGGTAAAATGCCTGGGGCACCAGTGCCGCCCCCGTGGAGCCGACTTCCAAATCGCGCGATTCGTAGCCCTTGCCTTGGCGAACGTACTGCTCAAAGGCGCGTTTTTCGGGTGTATCGGGACAGCGCGAAGTAGCGCGACCCTCATACCCAGAGGCGGAGACAGGCCCACCCTCATACTCGCCGGGTTGCGGACGCGGCGGCATGACGCCATACAAACCGTGTCCTGCCCGCTCTTCCGCGTCGATTTGATCTTCCAAGGTGTCAGCTTGGACCGACATCCTTTTGGCTTCGGCAATCTTGTCTTGGGTAACGCCGTCGCCCAGAAGAATCGCCTGCGCTTGGCGCAGGAGGGCCTTCCGTTTTTCTTTCATCGCTTGAATGTCCATGTGTTTTCTCTGATACAACTGGCCGCCACTCCAACTACACGATGGAGCGCTGCCCTTTCCGGTTTGCCATTGCTAGTCAAAGCGCCCGATTCGGGAGGCTTTCCGGGATTCACAACAGGCGGAAATGGACGCCCAGCCAATTATCCTTCGGCGCAAGCGCCGAGTGCGCAAGCGCCGAGGTGTGCAAGCCAACCGTACCCAGGGGCATGGCCCACTTGCCGAGTGCTTCCGCTCGCCATCTAAGGCAACCCGATACGGGACGGAGTCACGCGCCTTGCAAACTTTTTGGGAGCGATCTTAGCGGGCTTCCATCGCGGGTGTGAGCGAAGCGGTTTCCCGCCGCGTTACGGGAGGCCGGAATTCTTGAAACAGCCAGTCTTCCCCTACCCCAAAATACTCCGCTAAGCGCGTTCGCTCATGCGGAGCAAACTCACGACGACCGTTTAAACGGTCTGACAGGTAGGTGTCGGAGTGCTTCAGGGCCGTGCAAACCTCCCAAAGCCTTACTCTCCGATATGACATCATAAGTTTTACATTCCCAAAACGCATAACCGCTCCTGTCTTGGGCGAGAAATACCCCCGCCTCTAGCTCAAATAAAAAGGCCACCTTTCGGCAGCCCGCCCCACTCTCACCTATGGATTGCTACACACTGCACGTTACACTGCACGTCATCTCAGACAAAGCCTTCTTGGCCCTGTAAATGCCCAGTTCTGCGGCCCTTACACTCACAGAATATTTTTCTGCTATCTGCGGGTCAGACCCGCGCCGCCGATTCCCGGCCCGCTCTACCTATAGGGTGGAAAGTACGGACTTGGGTACGGATTGCTCGGGGGCCATTGCCGCCGATTCCCGGCCCGCTCTACCTATAGGGTGGAAACTACGCCTTGCGGTACGCCTTGCACGGGGGCCATTGCCGCCGATTCCCGGCTATCACTTGCCCCTATATACAAGGGTCAAAAGGTTACAAAAAAAGAACGCCAGGGTAGGGCTAGACCTTATTGGTTTTCCGGCAACCTGTTGTTTTTCAATATGTTCCGAACGCGTAAAATATTTTGTTTCACTGCGCCAACAGTACAACCAAACTCCTTGGCAATCTCTTCCTGAGAGAGGCCGCTCCAGTAGTGCGCCACAAACATGCAGGCTTTTCGCTTATCCCTTGGCTTCACAAAGAGCCGCTTAAAATTCTCTCGGGATGCGGCCACACAATCATCATGTTCCTCTTGCCGACGACGCATGATCCGCGTACTCGGAGCGCCCTTCGACATATCCTCCAAAACATATGCGCCACTGCGTTTGCGGAAGAAATCCTTCATAGATTTGCCTTGGTCAATCCAATCCTCCATCGACTGTTGAAATAACGACCGATTAAAGGCAGCAAGGCCCTCACTATGCGCGAACAGGAAACTGGCAATAGACTTTCCCCCGTCAACCCAATCGCTCGATGACTGGTCAGACCGAATCCCCGCATCATCAAATGCACACCGGTCAAATTCAGCGCCCTTCGCAACGCCGAGCTCGGCGCAAAATCGGCACAGGTAAAAGGTTTTATCGGTGGCTTCAGGAGGCATCGCTATGCAGCGCTTCCTGCACCGGTAGCAGATTAAGAATCGGCCCCTAAAGGACTTTGGGTCGTATTCATTAAAGGCAATCCCACTCCAATACAACACATCCAAAAATACCCTGAAAATGGGCCGCCCCGCACGGGTGCCCTTTTGGCAGGGGTAAGTTTTGAGATTCAGAACCATTTCGTGCGGCCCTTGTCGGTCTGCTACGGCTTCGGAACGCTACGCGACATCAAGCTCCCGAGAACTTTTTCCGCCGAAAACTGTCGAGCGCTCCCCGGTCAAAATCGAATGCATCCACAACCCTTGGCTGTCCAGAAGCACTCAGCCTGATATGGCTCGCATCGGGACACTCGGCAAGCACTTGCTTTTTTAAGGAATCGGGAATCAAAAGCACTTGCCCTTTTTGCAATTGCCCCAGGTAGCCCTCACAGTTTAGCGAAATTTCGTAGCTGTCGGGTCCCTGCGGAGCAGCGAGCGCTTGCACCACACGCACAGCCGCCAGATGTTCCGCAGGCTTGTCGCCAGCACAACGATTTAGCGCTTCCCGCAGCCAGCCCCTTACTGTACTATTCCTCACAGCCATCTCAGCCTCCCGATAGGTTGGTTTGGCGAGGGGCCGTCCACTGCTTCAAACAGTGAGCGGCCCCGTTTATCAGCACCGATGCGCCCGCCCGCAAGGGCGGCCCTCGCCGGTCTGCTACGGGTTGGGGTTCGGAGCGCTACGCCGCCCGGAAAGTTTATCCTCAAGCGCCTTGAGCATCTTCGCCGTTCTCCGACACTCCGCGTTGACGGCACGCGGTTCTTTGCGCCCCGCCATTACGTCGGAAATCAATTCAGATTGACGCCGGAGCACGTCTTTCAGAGTCTTGGGAGCATATGTCGCTTTCTTGGCTTTCGACATCTTTCCTCTTTTCTTCGGAGCGCTACGCCGCCTTGAGATACTCGGAGACCGAGTCGTTCTTGAGATTGACCTCAAAAATCTTGCGGTTCGTTACAACCCTAACGAACTTCTTGGTCATCAGAACCTTCGCGTCAGCATCAACCCTGAGGGAATCCGGCTTGCAAACAATGACTGCCGGTTCCATCGTATCCAACCGCCCGCTATTCGCTTTTTTCGTTTTTCGCGCCATGGTCGTTCACCTTCCCCTTCTCGGCCCCATACTGGCCAATGAATCTATCAATCGCCAAGCGTATCAGACCGGCCACGGTCGCGCCTGTTTCGCGGGCGATTACCTTCAGTTCTCGAATCTGAATTACCTTCAACCAAATAGTTGTGCGCTTCATGATTCGAGTATGGCCCCAGCCATACGCGAAGTCAAGGGTACGGAAGTACTACGCCGGAAAGCCCTATTCTGCTCACGCGCGAACATCCATAAACTTGGGTTCGAATTGGGTCTAATAAGGATTGATTTGCAGGGTCAGAAGGTCAACGGCAGGCCGGGAAGTCTTTTCGTTCCAATGAGAGTAACCACAGATACCCAGGTCCAGAGTCTGCAGTCCTACCGTTAGACGACCTCCCAGTGCGACACTATGATAGAAGTAAATGGCCGGGCACGGGCTTGTCAAGCGTTCTTTTTCGAGCCCCTCTCCTGCGCGGGCGCACCCGAACGGGAAGGCAGATTGCTTAGAACAACCGGAAGCTCACTTCCACCATCATGCGCACGGGCACGGGCGTGCCGTTGCGCATGCCAGGCTTAAACTTCCAGGTCTTAATAGTTTCGAGGGCTTTTTCATCCAAGCCCAGGCCAAGCGGCTTCACGATGCGACTATCCGTGACATTGCCCTGGGCATCGATCACGATCAGCACAATGACCGTGCCCTGATACTTTGCCTTGCGGGCTTCCTCGGAGTAAGGGGGATCCGGTTTGTAAATGGGAATTGGGGCACTGACGTTCCCGCCTACACTGTAAGCTCCACCGCCTACGCCGCCGCCTTCGCCGGGGCCAAGACCCCCTCCTTTGCCGGACCCAACGCCGCCGCCTTCGCCGCTCCCAATGCCGCCGCCAAAACCCGGACCGTTCGAGGGCGGACCGATCACGCCTTGCGGGTCACCCCAGGCCATGTTGGAGGCCATGGCGGGCAGTTTCAACTCCGGCGGACCAAGCAGTGTGGGGTCAACCTGCAACTGCGCATGGGTATTCGGAATCACTGCCATCGGGGGTGAAAGCTGCATCTTGGCGAACCTGGGGATGGCGCCTTTGGAAGCCGGCGTGGGAGAGCGATCGCCACCGCCTCCTCCTCCTCCCGCTTTCTTGCCTGAGTCGGCGGGCAATTGTGCGAGGTAAGGTGAAATATCGGTGATCTCGGTTTTGGGGGCCGCTTTGACCGGTTGGAACATGCGGCTGAGGAGGTAGGGCAGCACGAGCAGCGTCACGGCAACCGCGTGGATCAGCACGGAGTTGACCCAGGAGCCGGCTTGCATGCGATAGTCGCCCCAGATGTCAGCGGGATACTCTTGTTTCTTGAAAAGCAGCGCGCCCGCCAACTCTCCGGCCGCAAACCCCACGACTGCCCCGAGGAGCAAGCCGAGTTGGCCTTTCAAGAGCCCGCCGCCCGCTGCCAAGGCTACCGCGCCAAGGAGGGCGCACAGAGCGCGCTTCTTGGCCTGTGCATGATTATAGATTCCAATCGGGTCGGGAGGTTTTTCAAAAGCAATCTTGAGCTGGTTGGGAAGCGTGCGATACCAGGGGGGCATGTCGGTGGCGGGCAGGCGAGCCTCGCCGCGGTAATACTCGGGCGGCACCGTCACCTTGGGCTCGCGCAGCCAGTCGCGGATCTGGCGATACGCCGAAACAAAGACCGTGGGTGTTTCGACGAATGTGACCTTGAAAAGCTTGTCCGGATCCGAAGTTGCCGGGGCAGGGACTTTCCCCGGGTCGACTTCAACCGGAACATTGCTGGTTGGCATCAAGTCTTTTTCCCATTCCCCGGGGCTATCCCTAACCCGGGCGTAAGTCCTCAGCTCTACCTAAACAGAAAGATGGCAGACCGTTGAACAGGGTTGCCTCTGCTTTGGGCCACGCCGCTCGTCCGCTACCCACTTTTCCAATTTTATCACATCGCAGGTCCGGGTACTGGTGTCATTTGCAAGACACCAGGGTTCCGTCAGAGTCTGATGGGGTCTCTTCGCTGGTGATGCCTACACGGCCCTGGAGGTTTGCGACACCCGCGACTTTGACGGAACCCTGGCCCTCGATTGGTAGTGTCCTAATATGGCAGAGTGAGTTCCCGAAAGGGGGTCGGAGCTTCAGCTCCGACAATAGCTGAAACTCCCAACGGGGCCTTTAGGCCCTGAAGCTTCAGGGGCTCAAAGCCCCCGACTGCGTGCGGCCCGATCATATCGGAGCTAAAGCTCCGACCCCCTTCACAACTTCCTCAAGCGCAGCTTTTCAAATTAGGACACTACCCCTCGATTCATAGTCTTGAGATACAGCCGCCGACTTGGTATACTGCGAGGTTAGTTCCACTTGGAACTGGGGATGGTAGAGTCTCTTATGCCTGGAAAAAGCAACCTTCTCGATCCGTTGGAGCCGTCAGACGGGACACACGGGAAACTCTACGTTGTGGGCACGCCGATCGGGAACCTGGAAGATATCACCCTTCGGGCTATCCGCATTCTCAAGGAAGTGGACCTCATTGCCTGCGAAGACACCCGCCGGACGCAGAAGCTCCTGAATGCATACAAGATTCACACCCGAACCATCAGTTACCATGAGCACAATGAGATGACCCGCGCCCCGGAACTGGTCATCCTGATGGAGGAGGGCAGCAGCATCGGACTGGTCACCGACGCTGGCATGCCCGTTGTGTCCGATCCGGGCTTTCGCCTGGTCCACTTGGCGGTCCGGCACGGCATCCCGGTGATTCCCGTTCCCGGCGCCTCGGCTTTCGTGGCGGCGCTGGCGGCTTCTGGGATGCCCGTGGATAAATTCCGCTTCCTGGGATTCCTGCCGAGCAGAAAGGGCGAACGCCGGGGAGCTTTGGAGGAGCTGAAGGACGCCACCAAAACCCTTGTTTTCTACGAAGCGCCGCATCGATTACTGGAAATGCTAAAGGATGCCCATGAAATCCTTGGCGACCGGGAAATCGTGATCGCACGGGAAGTGACCAAGGTCCACGAAGAGTTCTTGCGCGGAACAATTTCAAGCACGCGGGAGTATCTGAAGAAGCGGCCGGTTAAGGGAGAGATCACCCTCCTGATCGGTCTGAGTTCTTCTCCCGATGCTGCCGAAGGCGCCGCTCACCCGGCTTCCATCCGATCGGAAATCGATAAGGTGATGGCGGAGCGCGGGCTCGACGAGAAAGGCGCGTTGAAAGTGGTGGCCCGCGCCCGAGGCGTCCCTCGAAGCGAAGCCTACCGCCAGTTGCAGATGGAAAAGAATCGCAAGCCCTAGCACGAGGGTGGCGCGCACATGGGTTCTTGTGTATGCGTCTCCCAAAACCAGCGCATCCCCACTCATCCGAAATCCAAGATTACCCCTGCCAGCTTCCTCATGGGCCGGCCGGGCCACGACGCAGCCGGGCGCCGTGCAGAGCGAAGGGAACGTTTTGCGCAAGGCGGAGCAATCCGCCCAGTTAGATCGGCAATAGGCAGCAAGGATATTGCATGATCTGATGGTCCGGTGATTCGACGGGAAGCTGGCCTGATGACCCGATCTTCAGATATTCTCCGCGCTATACATGGGCAGGGTCGCCCCCATGAAGCGCACCGACACCCGAAAAAGGTGCTCTCCCTCGGGCAGGGTGCGGACCACGGCGGCTTCTGTGAAGAAGTCGCCCGGTCCCTCTCCTGGCCGTGTGGGGCCGAGGCCGGGAATCAACAGGGTGAGAGTTGCGAAGATTGCCAACTCACGCTGGGTGAGGAAGGAAAGTCCGCGCCGGCTCACTTCCAGGGCCGTGGCGGAATCTTCAAATTCGATTCCGTGCACGTCCACGCCCCGTACCTGGAGGGGGATCGCCGCTTCGACTCGGTGTTGACTTCTCCGGTGTGGGTTGGACTTTTGCATAGAGGGTACCATGCGCTTTCAGGGAGTGACTGCTGCTACGGCGCCGGAGTTCGAGATGAGTGAGGCGAAGAACCCGTCCACGCGTTCCAGGACCTCCTGGGTGGTGCGGGCACTCTGCACCTGCCGCCGCAGTTCCGCGCCGTTGTGCACGCCGTGCGTGAACCAGCTTGCGAATTGTTTCATCTTGCCGATGGCGCCGGGGATTTCCTCGGCGACCAGCATGGCGTAGTAGGTGCGAATCAGCTCATAGCGGTCGGCCTCGGTTGGCTCGCGAAAGACCCCGATCGAAAAGAATTCCGAGAGTTGACGGAAGATCCAGGGGTTCGAGGC
>PMYF01000247.1:29608-30235 GCA_003171295.1 Acidobacteriota bacterium
TCCTCGGCCAGGCGCGCCACCTCGAGGGCCACAATTTCCGCGTCGCTCCAGCCGGAGCGGAACTTGATGGTGAAGGGAATCCGCACGGCGGCGCGAATCGCGCGCAGGATTTGTTCCAGCAGCGGCAGGTCNNGAGGCGAAGAACCCGTCCACGCGATCCAGGACCTCCTGGGTGGTGCGGGCGCTCTGTACCTGCCGCCGCAGTTCCGTCCCGTTGCGCACGCCGTGCGTGAACCAGCTTGCGAATTGTTTCATCTTGCCGATGGCGCCGGGGATTTCCTCGGCGACCAGCATGGCGTAGTAGGTGCGAATCAGTTCGTAGCGGTCGGCCTCCGCCGGCTCCCGGCAGGCTCCGGTCGAAAAGAATTCCGCGAGTTGGCGGAAGATCCAGGGGTTCGAGGCCGCAGCCCGCCCGATCATCACGGCGTCGCAGCCGGTTTGTTCGCTGAGCGCCCGCGCGTCCTCGGGCTTCGAGACATCGCCGTTGCCGATCACCGGGATGTGCACGGCGCCTTTGATCTCTTGGATGATCTCCCAGCGCGCGCGGCCGCTGAAGCCCTGCAGGCGGGTGCGCGGATGCACGGCGAGGGCATCCACGCCGCAGTCCTCGGCCAGGCGCGCCACCTC
>PMYF01000247.1:30285-31485 GCA_003171295.1 Acidobacteriota bacterium
GTAATAGAGATAGCGTTGCGAGCGGAAATTCTTCCGGATCATGCCTTCGCTCGAGACAAACTCCGTCATAATCAGGCCGCAGCCCCCCAGGCGCTTGATGAAGCGGCGGAAAACCGTGTCCGTGATCCCCGCCATGGGCGCCAGGATGTGCGCGGGGCGGATGGCCACGTTGCGGATGCGAAGGGTGTCAAACATGATTCGGACGGTTGGTCCTTTGATGGATACACCTGGGTTCTCAGGGACCTTTGCGATTGTGGGCTGTTGGGAAATGGTTGTCAACTGCCGGCCCGGCCTGGGAGCACGTCCGCAGCGTTCGCGATGCCGAAGCGCATCTGCCCCTCCGCTACCAGTTCATCGTCGCGAAAAATCCAGCCGCGCAACTCGCCGAACTGCGCTTTCATCTTCAGGACTTCCGCTTCGACGCGTACGGTGTCACCCGCCTCAATGGGTTTGATGATACGCGCGGAGGGTATTTGCAGGATCATCGCGATCTTGCCCGCCATCTCCGGCCGCTCCAGCACCAGCACGGCGCCGACCTGGGTGACGAGTTCCATGATGACGCCGGTGGGGACGATGGCGAGTCCGGGGAAGTTCCCGCGCATAGCTTCGTCGTTAACGGAAAAATGCTTCAGCGCGACGATGCGCTGGCCGGGAATAAACTCCGTGATCTTATCGACGAAAAGAAAAGGGAAGCGATGCGGCAGAATGCGCTCGATATCTGTTGCGGAGAGGGTCTGCAGCGGACGGGCATCAGGGTTTTCCATGGCCCTTTCACTCCGGCTTTCGAGGCTCCTGCTGGCTTCCGTCTTTCGGTGCAACTTTCAGCAATTCGCGCTTCAGCGCGGGATTGCGGCCTGTCCAGTCGCCCGGCCGGTTCTGGTCCGCCGCGTACTGTTCGTGCATGGCTTCGAGCTTGGAATCCAGGTCATCCAGGTAATGGACCACCAGCGCCTCGGGGAACATGGGCTCTTTGGGCGAGCCGAACTCGAGCTTGCCGTGATGGGAGAGAATGATGTGCTCGATCTGGTCCTTGAGTTCGGCGGGGAAATCGGGAATCTGGCGAATCTTCTCCTGTACCATTTCCAGCCCAATCATGATGTGGCCCAGCAATTGTCCGCGCGTGGAGTAGCGGAATCCGCGGGTGAAATTCAACTCGGCGGTTTTCCCGAGGTCGTGAAATATCACGCCGGCCAGGAGCAG
>PMYF01000157.1 GCA_003171295.1 Acidobacteriota bacterium
GGCCTGAACATCCCCGCCTACAATGGCGGCCTCTTCGCTCCCAATCCGGCGCTGGATGCCCTTCAGGTGCCAGACGAAGTCTGCACCTATTTCCAGGACCTCGGCGATTACGATTGCCGGCCCGCGCGCGAAGTGACCGAGGGAGACGAGAACGCCGAAGTCCGCTCGGTCATTGATGTCGATATCCTCGGCCAACGCGTTTAAGGTTTGCGCAGCCGGTGAGTGAGGCCGACAGCGGCAGGGAATGCCTTTTCGCGTGAGGAGAGATGGGCTGACGTTCTCCCAACCCTCAGATCCGTGGCGGCTTGCCGGAAAAATCGTTAGGCAAAGCGAATCTGATGCCCCGTCTGAAGGAGATCACGAAATGGCTGAGTCGCTGGTGCCAACGCATCACTCAATGGCCAGAGGAGCCAAAGGCCGCTTGCCTTTCGCTATCAGACTTTTAGAATCTCCACGGTGACAGACTTGTTCTCAAAGCAAACTCGGTCACGAATCATGTCGGCGATCCGCAAGCGCGGCAACAAATCGACTGAGCTTCGACTGGCGATGATTTTCAGGGAACACGGGATAACAGGATGGCGGCGCCATCGCCCTGTACCCGGCCGCCCGGATTTCGTGTTTCCCAAACTGAAAATCGCAGTGTTTGTAGACGGTTGCTTTTGGCACCGCTGCCGGTGGCATTGCCGACCGCCAAGTTCGAACTGCGGTTACTGGCACCCTAAGCTGGCACGGAACAGAAGACGTGACCGTTTGAATTCAGCAATGCTGCGGAAGATCGGCTGGGTGGTCGTCCGATTGTGGGAGCACCAGTTGACGAATCCAGTGGCCGTCGCTGTCCGGGTCAGGCGAGCGCTGGACCAAGGACGCGAGCGCTTGTCTTCCTGCGATTCACAACCTTACTGCCCTCAATCTGTTTCGCGGAAACCGGCCCGACGTCGTAGGGTGCAGACAAAAGGGGCAAGAGGTTCGCCAGAATCTTTTGCACTACAGTCACGTTGACGGCGTTCCCAAGAGCTTTGAAAGCTGCGATGCCCTTTGGCAAGTGCTTCAGGTGACCCATTGATTGGAGGCGCGCGCACTCGCGAGCAGTCATATAGCGCCGTTCCCAGCCGATTATTGGAATCTGCGTGGTCGTCATCGCGACAAGCGATGGTGCCGTATTCGCCCGTTTAATCCGCACTCCTGAGGCGCGGAACTGAAGGACGTACCGCCAGATGTCCGGGACGTCTCCTTGACAGTTCCACTCCAATTTTTGGAGACTAGGCGGGAACGCTTGGATCTTGGGCAGCCATGGATCGATGAGCCGCTTATGCTCAAGGTAAAACTCCCGATTCTGTCGGAGGAACAGCTTCTTCCAGTGCGGAAATACACCTCGTCCACCTCTCGCGTGGCTCGGCACGCGCCCGTAGATCTCTCCACGTGATAACCCGTTCAGCGGTTGCCCAAAGCAGCCACGAGTTTGCTGAAGCTCGGACAAAGGAACGCGAGACAAGGCATCGCGGTCATAAGGATATGTCGCACGGAACTCCATGCTCCAGATCGGGAAGGAAGGAAGCTTGGTGCTGGGAGGAAACAATTTCAGAAACTCGTGCCATACTTCCAGGCAGCGAACGACTTGATCGCTAAGGCGGCCAGCTTCAGCCGGATTCTCGTCGAGAACT
Source organism: Acidobacteriota bacterium (assembly GCA_003171295.1). GTDB lineage: Bacteria > Acidobacteriota > Terriglobia > UBA7540 > UBA7540 > Bog-366. The sequence goes on from PMYF01000157.1 coordinate 1,662, forward strand.
TTCCGAATTGAAACATCCGGAGTGTTGGTTTCAGTAGTCGGCCAGCCAAAGCCGCCCAATGAACCTTGGCAGCCGACCATGTAGATGCGTTCACGGATTTGAGGAACGCCAAACTGATGCGGCGAAAACTGCCGACAATCCAAAGCGTAGCCAATCGCTTCCAACGCCCGGCGAACTTTCTGGTAAGTGTTGCCTGAGTCGTGTCGAACGAAGTGGGCAACGTTCTCCAAGATCACTAATCGCGGACGGCGTAACTTAAGGATCTCCACGATGTTCCAAAAGACTGTGCCGCGAACCGCGTCACTCCATCCCATCTGGCCGCCAGCTTTTGAGAACGGCTGGCACGGAAAGCCTGCGCAGAGCAAGTCATGCTCGGGAACCTCGGCGACCGACACAGTGCGAATGTCGCCAGCCGGTCGCAGGCCGAAGTTGCGCTCGTAGAGATCACGCAGATGCTCATCGATTTCGGAGGCAAAAACACACTGGCCGCCAAGTTGCGAGGCTGCCAAATGAAACCCACCGAGACCGGCAAAGAGGTCAACGAAGCGCATGGCGAGTTAGTTGGGGCGCGGCATTGCTTGGATTCTGGGGCGCAGCCAACGGAGCAATCTCAGCTTGAGGTCGTCGGGAAGCGTGTCGGGTGCTTCGGCAAACGGCTGCAACAAACGAAACCGGTCAAGAAAAAGACCCGAAACTTTCCCGCCATGCTGAAGGAACGATCTGTTCTCAAAAGTCCGCGGCGTACAGAAACCTCGTAGTGGGATGGTTGAGAACCCAATGAATTTTCTCCAATCGTCAATGCTGGGTGTGCCGAGCTTCTTCTTGAAATTGTCTCCCGACGCGCATTGCAGCAGGACTACGGGGCGTCCCGCCCATCGGTCCGGATAAGCCCAATGACTGACGAGATCACAACCTGCCTCATTCTCATGCTTGTAAAGCTCAACAACAGCGGCATTAATCGCTCGCTCATCAAGGGCGGCGGCGACGGTGGCCACCGTCTTCGGAAGTTTGTGGGCGCCCTGATGACTGGCCCATCCGGTGCGGGTTGTTTGCCAACCGTTGCCGGCGAGTGACAACACGCAGAAATCCTCAAAAAGCTCGCCCTGCTCAACGTAATTGTTCAGCGGCTTGGTACGGAGACGAGAGAAGTAATCAGCGCACGTAAGCACGAGCAGGAAAGCGGCCGGGGCAAACACCTCCCAGTTGCCGCGTCGCAATATCCTCTTCCCTGCCATCTGGAACGGGGCCGCCTTTC
>PMYF01000539.1:0-3131 GCA_003171295.1 Acidobacteriota bacterium
AGCCGATCACTCCGGGATGATCCCTGTAGTGTTCCGCCATGGCCGTGACAATGCGACGCGTGGCGGCGACGAAATCGGGATTGTGAAGGCAATAATTCCTGCGGGAGCCGTACCGATAACGAATTCCATTCGGGTCCATGGCTGCGATTTCGGGGTACTTTTCATATAGCCACGCTGGTGGCGAGGCGGTCGGGGTTCCCAGGACTGCTTTGATGCCGTGCGCGTTCAACACCTGCAGCGCCCGGTCGAGCCAATCAAAATTGAAACGGCCCTGCTGGGGTTCCATCTTCACCCAGGCGAATTCCGCCAGGCGGACAAAGTTAATGTCGGCATCCTGCATCAGGGTGGCGTCCTTCTCCCACTGGCCCTCCTCCCAAGCTTCCGGATAGTAGTCCACGCCATAAAGGAATTTCCCACCATTCCATTCGATCAAATCCAAAGGCTTGGCAGAGGCCCGCTCCTGGGTCCGAACCGCCGGCACCGCCAGCATGTATACGCTTACTATTCCGCACATCAGCCTTGCCCATGGTTGCTTCATGATTCAACCCTGTTTCCCACCCCTGACCGGCCGGCCCATGAGCCGGGCAGGCTTCGGATCAATCGTTTCGCAAAATCTGCGGGCTCATTATTGAGAGGCGATGCAGGGAAGTCAATGCCAAACGCCAGGGCGGCAGGCGGAAGGAAGGTTACTCACTCGAGGCGGAGACGGAAACGCGCACGCCACGGTCCAGCAGGTCATGGAGGTCGGCCGCCATCTCCCGGACACCTTCTGGGGACTGGCAGGCGAGGAGCGAGCGGAAGGCAAGAAGTGTTTCCTTGGCAATCAAGTCGAAATCGTGGAAATAGAGATCCAGGCGGTCCCACACCTCGGGGGAAGAATCCTGTGCGCTCTCGCCCTCGTAGCAAGTGCGCTGGAACTCCTCGCTCAGGAGGGTGCAAGTGCGAAACAACACTCGCAATCGCAGAGAGTAGCGCTGCTTGGAGCTGAACAGCACTCGGTCCAGGAACTCATAAAGGCTTACGGTGTCCATCACCGGTCGCGATTTGAAGTTGCCGGCACTTACGCGGCGCACTGGAACGACCACGTTGGTGGTCGGCAAGTAATTGGTCAGGGTGTTCAGCAGGCCCACTTCCAATTCCCTCAGCCGCTCCCACTCCCCTTTGGCAAGTCTCATGACGAGCCATGCCATCTCCCCTCGATTGGCCTCTCGCTCGCCGAAGGCGTCATTTAGGGTGATTCCCAGGATGGTCGCATGGGCTTCTATTTCTTGCGCGACGGGATGATAAATGGCATGCAGGTCAGAGCGAAGGGGCACCAACCCTCCCCGGCGATGCAGGGGGGACCAGTCCATGTCCAGGACGCCGTGCACCACAACGCCGACGGTCGCGAGGATGAGACCCCCTACGATCCACTCCATCTATCGTACTATAGGCAATTCCCGCCTCAGCTTCAAGCCAGAAGTTTGAATAGCTCTAACCCTATGAAATACCGAGGACAACCCGCAGTAAGCCCACCGCCCACCGGCTTGATTTACGGGGGCACCATGCCGGGGGACGCCCTGGGTTCACTGCGCGGCGCTGCAGCCTTCTGTTCCGGCACGAAGGCGTAACCCTTTGGCCGGGATATGCTCACGCCCTCCCTATCCTTGACACTGTTTTCGTCCGCCGCCTATAATGCGGGGTTTGCCTTTGCTCCAACAATCCCCGCAGGTTGTGGGTGATACGCGTGTCCGATAAAGAACTTCAAGATCTGGTCCAGCAGCGCAAGAAAAAGCTTCAGGCGATTGCCGACCTGGGCTTCGAGGCCTATCCGCGCAAGTATGATGTCACCCACTCGATTCCCCGGATCCTGTCGGAGAACGGAGCGCTTACGGCTGAAGCACTCACCGAGCCCAAGGTTTCCGTGCGCATCGCGGGCCGCGTGATGACCGTTCGCCCGCACGGCAAGGCGGGTTTCGCGCACCTCGCCGGGGGGGGTAAGCGCCTGCAGATCTATGTGCGTCTGGATGCCGTCGGCGAACGCGACTTTGAGCTTTACAAACTCCTCGACCTCGGCGACCTGATCGGTGTGGAGGGCTATCTATTCCGCACCCGGACCGGCGAGCTCAGCGTGCATGCGGAGCACCTGCAGTTCCTGGCCAAGGCGCTGCTCCCGCTGCCGGAAAAATGGCACGGCCTCACTGACGTCGAAATCCGTTACCGCCAGCGCTACGTCGATTTGATGGTGAATGACGAAGTCCGCACGGTCTTTGAGCGCCGGGGCCGGTTGGTGCGAGCCATCCGCGATTTCCTGGAGGCCGAGGGTTATTTGGAAGTTGAGACCCCCATGATGCAGCCGCTGGCGGGCGGCGCCATGGCGCGGCCGTTTGTCACGCACCACAACGCGCTCGACATCGATCTCTACCTGCGGATCGCCCCGGAGCTTTACCTGAAGCGCCTCATTGTGGGCGGCCTCGACCGCGTTTACGAGATCAACCGTAACTTCCGCAACGAAGGCACCTCCACGCAGCACAACCCTGAGTTCACCATGCTGGAGTTTTACCAGGCCTACGCGGACTATCACGACATGATCGCGCTTACCGAGCGCCTGCTGCGGCACGCCGCGGAAACGGTGCTCGGCAGTGTGGAGTTCGAATACGGCGGCCAGCACATCTCGTTTGCGAAATTTGAGCGGCTTACCATGAAAGAGGCGGTGGTGAAATACTGGCCGGCCGCCGCAGGCCCGGGGCCGAGGCTCGACGAGCTGGCTGAGCCCTCGGCTGTCTTCGGCTGGGTCGCGAAATATAACGAGTGGGCCAGCCAGCCGGCGAGCGGCGNNTCGTCGATTACCCGCTCGAAGTCTCCCCGCTCTCCAAGCAGAAGCCCGAGGATCCCAACCTCGTCGAGCGCTTCGAGCTGTACATCGGCGGCATGGAGATCGCCAACGCCTTCAGCGAACTCAATGATCCGGCCGAGCAGCGCGACCGCTTTGAGTACCAGCAGTTCCTGCGCGAGAAGGGCGACCTGACCGCCCACGCCATCGACGAGGATTACATCCGCGCGCTGAGCTATGGCATGCCGCCCACGGGCGGCGAGGGCATTGGCATCGACCGGCTCACTATGCTGCTCACCAACTCGCGCTCCATCCGCGA
>PMYF01000539.1:3269-4145 GCA_003171295.1 Acidobacteriota bacterium
ACTCACGCGCATATCGATCATGTGGGTGGGATCGAGAAACTCCAGCAGGCCACCGGTGCCGAAGTGCTGATGCACCAGGCCGATTTGCCGCTTTATCAGAACCTCGCATTGCAAGCGGAGTGGCTGGGCGTCCCGTCACCCGGCGTCGTGGACGTCGACCAGCTCCTCCAGCAGGGTGACACGCTGCGTTGCGGCGCGCTTACCTTGGAGGTCCTGCATACCCCTGGACATTCTCCTGGTAGCCTTTCGCTTTACCTGCCCGGTGAGAACCAGAGGATCTTTAGCGGTGATACGCTGTTCCAGGGCAGCATCGGCCGCACGGACCTCTGGGGTGGGTCCTCGGAGGAAATTCTGCGTTCGATCCGAGAGCGGCTGCTCATTTTTCCCGACCAGATGCCAGTCTTTCCCGGCCACGGCGCCCCAACCACCATCGGCGCGGAGCGCGAGTCAAATCCCTTCCTCCAGACTTCGTAGCAAGCTTGACAATCGGAACGTGGCTATTTGAGTCATGTTCGCCGAAGCCACGGCGACGGCAAGACCCCTCACCCGGCCGCCGTTGGCGGCCACTCTCTCCCCGCGGACAGGGCTGGAATAGCGTGCAGGCGGGCCATTGGCAGCCCTCTCCTCAGGGGAGAGGGTAGACCGCGCAGCGGGCCGGGTGAGGGGTCACGGATCGCCAGTCCGAGGTGAAACCTCGCTAGCGAAGACTACGTCCCCCCGGTCGTGGTTTGCGCTCCTCGCAATGGACCACGGACGACTGGCCTCCCGTATGAGTGCTTCCGCAGTTCCCTGCCGGTATTGGCCTGCCTCTGGATTGGCCTACTTGGCTCTTTACATCTCTCCAATCTGGTTATAAATTGGACTGGTCATCAGGCC
>PMYF01000299.1 GCA_003171295.1 Acidobacteriota bacterium
GATTCCCAGGTCTCAAAATCGAGACCTGGGAATCCCGCCATCTGCCAATGGAAGGAAATCACCATGTCGATCTGGAATAAGCTCTTCGGAAAAAACAAACAGATACCGCATGCTGCCGCTTCAAGCACCGTTTCGTCTACAACTTCTAGCAATACTGTAGGTTCTGTTGCACCCGCTGCGTCCGATCCAGGTAGCAGAATTGTCATGCCGGACCACCCACTGTTTAGGGCTTGTGGCGTTAACGGCGATATGAATGAGGTTCAGTCACTATTGCAGCGTAAGGTCAATCTACGTGTCATAGATAGGGATGGATTCACGGCGCTTCATCACGCTAGCGTGTTTGGTAGAACTGAGATATCCAAAGCGCTCATTGCGGCTGGCGCGGATGTCAACGCAAAATCAAATGATGGTAGCACCCCGCTCTTCAACGCCGCGAAGAACGGCCATTCAGATCAGGTTATATTACTGGTTTCGAACGGGGCATCTTTTGATCTTGCGTGCAATGATGGTGGTACTCCTCTCATTGCCGCATCAGAGAATGGTAGAAAAGCAGTAGTAGAGTTAATATTGGCAGCCGGGGCGAATCCTAACACACCCATGAAGAACCTGGTTTCAGCGCTATATCTTGCCGCCCAAAACGGGCATGCAGACATTGTGTCAGCATTGCTGGCATCCGGCGCGGCGGTAGACTCGCCCGATGATGAGGGTATGACACCGCTTCTTGTCGCATGCGGAAACGGTAACAAAACCGTCGTTAGCATCCTGCTCGGATCAAAAGCGAATCCAGATGCACGCGACTGCTACGGCAATACACCGAGGAGCATAGCCATCAAATATGGTCGGACTGAGTGTATCCAGCTTCTTCAAGCGGTGTAGTGTGGACAACTTACTATTGGCGGGTGACTCGCATCTGCCCAACAAAGTAGGGTGGGCAGGTGGCCCCAGTCTCAATGACACTCCAAATCCTGTTGAGGGTGGCCCCGGTCCCTCGCATTTGGGGACCGGGGATGAGAGCCATACCCCTCCCACTTGTCCGGGCGGGTGGCGCACTTGTCAACAGAGTGGGAGCCCGCGAACCTCGACCCTCCGTCTCCCTTTTCCCAACTAGCCTTCAAACAGACTCTCAATGTCTCGCGCTCCGTGAATGAGATGGACGATCTCCACTCCATTGCGCCTTGGCAGATAAAAAATCAACCAGTTTTCGAAGCCTTTAACCGGCCAGCGGCGGAGGCGGCGCAAGGCCGGACTGCTGAATGTGCATAAGATGCCCATCTTCGGCATCCTGGCCAGCGTTTCAAATGTCATCTGTGTCGCGTCCAGAAAGCGCTGGGCAGTTTCCATACCGCCGTGCTCTTCGAGATACTCGGCATTCAACAGGATGTCCCTGCGGGCGCGTGCACGGACAAAGACTTCCGCCAACTTAGGCCACCCGGCTCTTCGGTCGCGTTGCCCGTCCGGTCTTCGTCCGCTTGCCCAATTCAGCGCGCAGAGTGCTCCAGAACTCAGGAGTGGCCTCCTGCGCCTTTCCTTCCAGCAGCGACTCCAACAGCGTCCGCTCAAGCTGCTCTTTGGCGTTGCGCTTTTGGTCGGCGCGCACCAACTCGCGCATATACTCGCTTGCGCTGCTATAGTCCCTGACCGTGACCTGCTCCTCCACATACTCCTTCATGGGGTCGGGAAGCGAGATGTTCATGGTTTGCATCACTAAATCCTTATAATGCGAACCTAACATTTATGGCAATTCTTGTCAATTTATGGCCGACTTCCTTCCCCAAGATGCTCCAAATACTCCGCCGGCGAAAGCACGGTGACGCCGGCTCGCACGGTCTCCGGGAAGTGCTTGAGATTTCCCGTCACCAGCCAGGCTCCCGCTGCGTGGGCCAGAGCGAGAATACCGGGGCCCCCGCGGACAGGTCGTCGTCCGTGGGGTGGAAGAAAGGGCGCGTCTTTGAGATCAAGCACAGGATGCGGCCAAGGCGGCGGATCAGGCAGTTGCAGGCTGTTTTCGATCAGGACCTCCAGCCATGCGGGCGGAAATCCGTGGCGGGCAAACTTGGATCGTGAAGCTACCTCGCTGTATTCCGCAATCACGGATGGGCAAGTCACGAGCTTCACCTGCTCAGCCAGAACCCAATCCATCACCAGCCTCGCGGGAATGCTGCCTGGTTTCAATCCCGCCGAGACAATCACGTTGGTGTCGAAGACGGCGAGACGCATCAGCTCTTCCTGCCCTTTTCCCTGGCCAGCCGCGCCGTTCTTACCGCGTCAATCTCCTGCTCGATCTCCTCATCGGTGATCGGATACTGTTCCGCCAGCCGCCAGCTCTCCCGCAGGCTCGCCTTCGCCATCGCCAGACGCAACTCACGCTCTTCCAGTACCACATCTCCAAGGACGGGAACCAGAAAGTACGCCGGCCCCTGCTGGCCCGCGAGCAACACGGTTTCCCCTCGCGGAACGGCCTTCAGGGCCTTCGCGCCGCGCGTTCGGAACTCCCGCAGTGAAACTTGACGCATGGATTGCCTCCTGCATCTAGTGTAGCCGTTTTGGCTACGGAATACTAGAAGTGGTGACCCAAATCCCTCGCATTTAGGGACCTGAAAGACCCCGAACCCCAGCCTTTGCGAGCGATAAGCGAGCGTCCGCCCGGGCGGCAAGCCCTTGCAGATTATTTCCCCATTTCGTGCACAATCATCCTCAGAAGCTGTCCCTCCAATCGTCCCGGCTCGTCCTCTTCGCGCCGCTTTTCAGCCGAAAGCGGTCGGCAGAGGCCAAAACGTCCCGTAACTCCTTATCCTGGACGATTTTGCAGGGAACTCCTTTGTT
>PMYF01000935.1:0-215 GCA_003171295.1 Acidobacteriota bacterium
CATCCGAGGCTAGCCCTAAAGCTATTTCGAGGAGAACGAGCTATCACGGAATTTGATTGGCCTTTCACTCCTACCCTCAGTTCATCCGAGCTGTTTTCAACCAACACCGGTTCGGGCCTCCGGCCGCTGTTACGCGGCTTTCACCCTGACCAAGGGTAGATCATCCCGCTTCGCGTCTATTGCCCGCCACTATGCGCCCTATTCAGACTCGCTTT
>PMYF01000935.1:270-16266 GCA_003171295.1 Acidobacteriota bacterium
GCCTTACGGGATGGTCCCCGTAGATTCCCGCAGGGTTTCTCGTGCCCCGCGGTACTCAGGAACGTGCGTGAGAGTCCGATCAGCTTTCGCCTACATGGCTATCACATTCTTTGGCCGACTTTTCCAAGTCGTTCGACTAGCCGCCGGATTGATAACTCTCTGGTTCTACACCGACACACGCCCTACAACCCCCANNTCCGCGTTCGCTCGCCGCTACTAGCGGAATCACTATTGTTTTCTCTTCCTCCAGGTACTGAGATGGTTCACTTCCCTGGGTTGGCTCGTACCCGCCTATGGATTCAGCGGGCCGTTTCCGGGTTTTACCCGGAAGGGTTGCCCCATTCGGAGATCCCCGGATCAAAGGGTGCTTCCCCCTCCCCGAGGCTTTTCGCAGGTAGCCACGTCCTTCTTCGCCGTCTGGCGCCAAGGCATCCACCGTACGCCCTTAGTAGCTTGACCATATAATCTGCTCAACACACCNNAGGGCCGATTGCTGCGCGCGTGCGCTGCAAATTCGCCTTTCTTTCTCTGCCCGGATCCAATCCCGAGCAGGGTGCAGCCACCAGCTTTCAGCTTTCAGCCCTAAGCGGAGTGTTTGACGCTCGCGCCAAGAACCGGCCACCAATCACTGACAACTGCGACTACTAGGTAGACGCCACACTATTCAGTTTTCAAAGACCATCGAGTGCCCAAGGCCGACTCACGTCTCCCTGGGCCTCTTCCTGCAACCTTGCCCCCGGCGCTCGCCGGGCCGCCAAGTTGCTGAGCCTGATTCCACTCGATTCCTCGCGTGAAGCCAGCCTCAACCACCTTGCGAAAATCCTCCGCGCTCCGCACTGGGGCGCGTAAACCAACTCTCGCGCCGCTACGGCTGCTGGGGTCAACTGCTTTGAGCTTCGGGGATTGAAACAGGCGGGAGGTTCACATACCAAGGACCCACTTGCCTCAAGCCCTCATCCGAAAGCCTTAAGCGTACCCACCTCCAAAGGATTCCGACCGAGACGGTGTGGAACCCTCAGATGCGCCCGATTGAATCAAATCTCAACGGCGCGCCCCTCACTTGCTCCACCTTCGTACTCGCAATCAAAGAGACTATAGTAAGCCCGGATGAAATGCAAGAGGTTTTTTTAACACGCCGAACAAATTTGTATCGGGTCAGCTCGGCAAGTCGCAGGTCGTCCTGAGCACATTGATTCTAGCTTAATCTTGTCCACTTTCGCGCTTGACGCCGCAAGCCGAAACGCCATTGCCACGGGGACTTTGCGGTTGCCTCCGGCTTGCTGCTCGGATTGAGCCGAGGCTGGCTTGATCCGCCAAAACCTCCGGGGCGGAGTCTCCCTTGCCGCCGAGAACCAGTGACCGCTGGCTGACTCCGTGCGACCCCGGACCACTTCCATTGCCTGCGCTGCCGCGGGGTGGGCGCTTCCACTGATTCTCTCGGGCACTCCCTCCCCAATTCCTGTCCAATGCAAAAGTTACTTGCGCGCGGGCGGCCATTGGATTAAGAATTCCAAGGAGGCAATTCTGGCCGACATCTGACCGCCTCAGATAAAATGGCTGAACCGCGAGCGCTGAACTGTCAGAGGGGGGGATTTCAATGATCTTGGGTGTTCCCAAGGAAGCTTTTCCCGGCGAACGGCGCGTGGCGCTAGTCCCCGTGGTGATTCCCAGCTTGATCAAGGCCGGATTCCAGGTTCTTGTGGAAGCGGGGGCGGGCGCCAGTGCCGGCTATCCCGACGCCGACTACCTGGAGAAAGGCGCCAAGCTTTCCCCCGCGCGTGCGGAAGTTTTCCAGTCCGCGGAGGCGATCCTTCAGGTTCTGTGCCCCGGATCGAACGACGCCACGGGCAAGGACGATATGCGGCTTCTCCGCCGCGACCAGGTCGTCATCGGCTTTCATCGTCCTTTCGGCTCGGCCGGCTCCGTCGAGGAACTCGCGGCCACCGGAGCCACCGCCTTCGCCGTGGAGCTGATGCCGCGCATCACACGCGCCCAGAGCATGGACGTGCTGTCTTCGATGGCCACCATCTGCGGGTACAAAGCCGTGTTGCTCGCAGCGGACCGTCTGCCGCGCATGTTTCCCATGCTCACCACGGCGGCGGGCACCATCACACCGGCACGCGTATTCATTATTGGCGCTGGCGTGGCCGGACTGCAGGCGATCTCGACGGCGCGGCGGCTGGGCGCGGTTGCGTCCGCTTACGATCTGCGCCCCGCAGCCAAGGAGCAGGTCCACAGTCTGGGCGGCCGCTTCGTCGAACTGCCCCTGGAGGCGAAGGACGCCGAAGACGCGCGCGGCTACGCGCGGCAGCAGGACGCTTCCTTTTTCCAGCAGCAGCGCGAATTGCTGGGGCGCGTCGTGGCCGAAAGCGACGTGGTCATCGCCGCCGCAGTCGTTCCGGGCAAGAAACCTCCCGTTCTCGTGACGCGCGAAATGGTGGGACGTATGGCCCCTGGCTCCGTGATCGTTGACTTGGCTGCCGAGCGCGGCGGCAACTGCGAGTTGACCAAGGCAGGCACTCGCATCATCGAAAGCGGCGTGACCATCATCGGCTACATCAACGTGGCGAGCACGGTGCCCTATCACGCCAGTCAGATGTACGCNNACTCTGTTGACGCGCGGCGGCGAAGTGGTCAACACCCGGGTGCGGGAATTCTTCTCACTGCCGGCTCTGGCGGCACAAAAAAGTTAGGTGCCAGGTTTCAGGGATCAGGTGTTCGGGGCAGAAGAAAAGGGTAAAGGATGAAGGGTAAACCTGTCCATCCTTTATCCTTTATACTTTACCCCCCGTTTCTGCACCTAGACCCTGGCACCTAACACCTGGCACCTGCCGCCGAGGAGGAGTTTGTGACGTTCGATCTGATCAACAGTCTGTATGTGTTCATGCTGGCCGGTTTTATCGGATTCGAAGTGATCCGCCGAGTCTCGCCGCTGTTGCACACGCCGCTCATGTCGCTGACCAATGCACTGGACGCCATTGCCGTGGTCGGAGCCATCGTCATAGCCGGCGAGGCTAAAAGCACCCTTTCCACGGTCTTGGGAACGATCGCCATCGCGGCGGCCATGAGCAACGTAGTCGGCGGCTTTCTGATCACCGACCGCATGTTAAGAATGTTCAAAACCACGAAACCGAAAAAACCATGACTCCCTTCGCCACTCAACACGTCATTGAAATCACCTATCTGGTGGCCACGGCGCTCTTCATCCTGGCCCTGAAATGGCTCAGCGCCCCCTCCACCGCCCGCCGCGGCGTGTTAGCTGGAGAAGTGGGTATGGTGCTGGCCATCGCCGGCACTCTGCTCCACCACGGCATCGTGGAGTACAAGTGGATCGCCATCGCGCTGGTGCTCGGCTCGATCATCGGGGTACGGCTCGGCATGGTCCCCATGACCGCCGTCCCGCAGCGGACCGCGCTCAGCCATGCGTTCGGAGCTTTTTGCGTAACCCTGGTCGGCACGGCGGAGTTCTACCTCCGCGCACCCCAGGTTCCCCACTTCATGATGGCCGTGCTGTCGCTGGAAGTCATTCTGGGCGGGCTGACCTTCACGGGCAGCCTCATGGCCGCGGGCAAACTGCAGGAAGTCCTGCCCCAACGCCCCATCACTTACCGGGGTCAGAACTTCGTGAACCTTTCACTGTTGGCAATTTCCCTAATGGTGGCGGCCAGGCTGGTGCTTCACCCCGAGCAGAAGATGCTCTTTCCCCTGATCATCGTCATCCCGCTCGTCTTCGGCGTCATGATGATCGTTCCCATCGGCGGCGCCGACATGCCCACGGTGATCTCCCTGCTCAATGCCTACGCCGGGCTCTCGGCCGCCGCCATGGGGTTCGTCCTCGACTCGAAACTGCTCATCATTGCCGGCGCCCTGGATGGCTCTTCTGGTTTCATTCTTTCGGTGATCATGTCGAAGGCCATGAATCGCTCCTTCACGAATGTGATTTTTGGGGCCTTCGGGCAGGTGCAAACCACCGCCGGCGCCGCCCACGAGGCGCGCCCGGTGCATAGCGCCACGGCGGAAGAAGCCGCCCAGATTCTCGCCGCCGCCAACTCCGTGGTGATTGTTCCCGGCTATGGCATGGCGGTGGCGCAGGCTCAGCACAAGGTGCGCGAACTTTTTGACGCCCTCACCAAGCGCGGTGTAGATGTGAAGTTCGGCATTCACCCGGTCGCGGGCCGCATGCCCGGCCACATGAACGTGCTGCTGGCGGAAGCCGATATTCCTTACGATCGGCTGCTGGATATGGATGCCATCAACCCGGACCTCCCACAAACCGACGTGGCGCTGATTATCGGCGCCAACGACGTCACCAACCCCGCGGCGCGCACCGATCAATCCAGCCCCATCTTCGGCATGCCGATCCTGGACGTGGACAAGGCGCGCACGGTGATGGTGATCAAGCGCAGCATGAACCCCGGTTTCGCCGGCATCGACAACCCGCTTTACTACTTGGATAAGACCTTGATGCTCTTCGGCGACGCCAAAGGCTTCGTGGGTGACATCGTCCGCGAATTGACCGGTGGCAGCGGGCACTGATAATTTTCGATTGTCGATTTGCTATTCTAGATTGATGACTTTCTGCGCACGGGTATGTATTTGATGGTTTTGAGTTTTCGTCAGGCTTGACGGAGTGCTTGCTCAAGGTAGCCAGAAATGCGATCTTTGTTCGCGGCGAGGCTCGAATATTGTTTCTCGCACACATCGCTGAAGCGGGCCAAAACTTTGCGGTTGACCTCCTCCTGATCCTCGAAGATCCCAACTGACCGGAATGGTAATCCCCAGCGTTCGAATTGCAATATACCAATCGTGGCGTCACGTACTTTGTCATCTGAGGGCAGCGCATAAATGTACAGTGGGCTGGCAAGATGGTTTACACGGCAGTCGACGACGTACTTGCCCTCAGGATCATGTTCTGGATCGTGCCAATCGAACTGCCGGCGGGGTTCGGGGACCTTTTCACTTATGAATTCTCGAAAGTCTTCGAAAAAAGTAGACTTGACTCGCTCACGCGAAAGATAGGTTACATCGGTTATCTTTAACAAGGCCTGCACGAAGCTGTAGAGGGCGTCTCCATAGCCGCCACCCTGAATTCTCATCATCAGTTCGCCCCGGCGATCTTCCACGCCAAACGAAGACAGGGCGTTCGTAATGATTTTTTGGCGCGTGCCTTTCTGCAGGTCCTTCTCCTCCAGGTCGTAAGTAAGGTGCATATACGTGTGCCCCTCGTCAGAAAGGGTCCAGCCTGCTGACTCTCTCTTGAGCACGATCACCAAGTGGTCCCCATCTTCGAAAAGGAAAGGCGTGAAGACGCGAAAACGGTCAATCCCTTCAGTTCCCAAGCGGAGACGGCTCGAGACCTTTTCCTTGAATTCGCGTTCGATGGTTTCAATGGACATAACTTCGCTCCTAACTCAAATCACTCCTTTTTGAACAATTTGCCCTGCTGGCCTTCCGGAGCCTTGAAGTTAGCGTCATCAAAAAGACAATCAACCGCTTCCTCGAAATCTGAAAAGCGGTCAGTCGGCTCAGCGAAAGAGTCCTCTCTCATGCCCAAATCCTGATACCGTTCGGTCGCCGTATGAATATGGAAAGCGTAGAAGGTTGCCCTTTCGATCGCGTTGGTATGCTCATGGCTCCTCCCGTTATATCGCCGCAATCTGAACACCTGTGTTGTTCCCGGCACGCAATAGGCAAGGATAACGGAGAAGTCAAAGGCATTGTACATGCTCTTGCGGAGGATTACACGAAAGTCCGAGTCGGAAATTCCTTTTAAGTCCAATTCCCGCTCTTCATGGCCGGACTTCGGCTTGGTTCTGAGCCACTGCAAATAGTCGGGAGGCAAGTCCTTTCGCTCTCCCAGAAAGTTCTGAATCTCGAGGTCGGTAAGTCTCGTGGCCATTAGCTAGACTTAATACGCTAATGGCGAGGAGAAATCAAGAGTCACGCGGGTTGCTCATCGAGTTTTGCCGCTCAGCACAGAATGTCGGAAAACGGTTGCGCGACGACTTGGTGGTCGTCTTCGTACGCAACGTAACCGACACAATCAGTTTGGGTCACCGTCATGGTCATCAAGCGCAGCATGAACCCCGGGTTTGCCGGCATCGATAACCCGCTTTACTACGAAGACAAAATCCTCATGCTCTTCGGCGACGCCAAGGGCTTCGTGGGCGACATCGTCCGCGAACTCACCGGCGGTGGGAACTAAGCTTGGATAATGCCCCTCCCTACGCGAGGCTGCCGAACACCTCCAATCCCACAGCCCTCTCCCAAGGGGAGAGGGCGACCGCCATGCGCGGTCGGGTGAGGGGTTCCTTTGTACTCCTCAACTCCCCCCGCACAGCAACCCAACCGCGGAAAATGCGCTTACAATGAAAGTGTGAACTTAAAGGCCCAGTGCCCCCTGCCGCCGCAGAAGCAACAAACCAGACGCACGTCCCTCGACACGCCAAGCCCTTTTCTTTTGGCACTCGCGGTCGTCGCGCTGCTTGCGAATCGCGCGACTGCCTCCGACCCTGCGCTAGCTTCAGGAACCACCAGCCGCAAAGATCTGGTGAGCGCCGTCAAGCGTTTGGAAAAGAAACTGGGTTTCCGCCGGACAAAGAACTTCCACAAGGAGTCAGCGGAACCCGCGGTCGCCTATCGCTGCTATTACACCGGCAAACTCGAACTCCCGGACTCCTATGACAAGCTGCAACTTCTCCAAGGAACGAAGGCCGGCTGCCCTCTGGATACCACGAAATATGATGTCTTTTTTTATCCCATGGACGCGAACGCCAGCGGCAAGACGCCCGTCACAGCCTCGCTGGCGCGGGAGTCCGTGGAACGGTTCCTGGTCGTCGTACCCCACGAGGATTTCCACGCCAACCGGGAACTGCAGAAGTTGCCGGCACCTTTGAGTGAAGCGGCGTCAATGTTGGTGGGTTTCCTCACGGCCACCGAAGTGGCCCGCCAGAAATTCGGCGAGGAATCGGAGGTCTATGACAATCTCCGGCGCGAGCCGGAGCTGTTTTTCCGCAAAGCCGAAATCGTGAATCGTTATCACGCGCGCCTCAGCCGGTTATACGCCGCCGTCCGCTCCGGCGAGACGGCAGAGTCCAACGCGCTCGCGCAGAAGCAGCAGATTTTCGCCGAAATCCAGGAGGCGTGCCAGACCATCCAGCCCGATCCGAAATCCTTTGGGAAGTGCCTTTCCGCCAGCAACAATGCCGGGCTCGCATTTGATGCCACCTATACAAGGTATTTTCCACTCATGTATGACCTGTGCGTGGCAGAGGGCCGGAAGCTCAAACCCACCCTCGATGCTCTGCAGCGTGCTCTGAACACCAAGACAGAAACGGAAGCAGTACAGAACCTGCAAGACCTGATTAAGAGCCTTCGAGTGACCGCATCAGGACTTCCCGCAACTCCTCCGGCGCCAGCACCAGGGGATTCCCCTTCATGCTGCTCGCCTGGGAAGCCTCCGCGATGAGCGTCGGAACGTCCTGCTCACTCATCCCGTAAGCGGCCAGCGGCGGAATCCCAAGATCTCGGCAGGTGTCGCGCACCCACTCGATGCCCGCCTCAGCCGTGACGTTCGCGCGGCCGGTGAGGAGGCGGGCCACATGCTCGTAACGGCGCAACGAATCGCTCGCGGGGGCGCGGGCGCGCAAGGCCCGCAGGTTGATTTCCATGCCGTACGGGAGGATTGCAGCGCAAATAGCTCCATGCGGCGCCGGGAACTTTCCGCCCAGTGGTCCGGCAAATCCATGCACCACACCCAATCCCGCGTTCGCGAGCGCCAGGCCGCTCAACAGCGCCGCCAGCGACATATCCCGGCGCGCCACAGGGTCATGCCCCTCATGAAAGGCCCGCCGCAGCGCACGCGCGACACGCTCGATTCCCTCCACGCAGAACCCATCCGTCAGGGGGTTGGCGCGGAGGGAGACGTAGGCCTCAATCAACTGCGTCAGCGCGTCGAGTCCGGTGCGTGCGGTCACCGCGGGCGGCAGGCCGAGGGCCAGTTCCGGATCGACCACCGCGAGCCGTGGCAGCAACAAAGGGCTCCGCAGGCTGACTTTCACTCGCCGCTCGGGCACGCCCAGCACCGCGTTACGGGTCACCTCCGAGCCGGTCCCCGCCGTGGTGGGCACGGTGATGAAGGGCGCAGCAGGGCATTCGAGCGGCTTCCCTCGGCCCACCACTTCCAGGTAATCCATCAGATCGCCCGGATTGGTGAGCAACCCCGCCATGGCTTTGCCCGCGTCGATGGCACTGCCGCCGCCGAAGGCAACCACCAAGTCACATTTTTCCTCGCGGGCAAATGCCACTCCCCGGCGAACCAAATCAATCGTAGGTTCGCCCTCCGCCATGAAGGTGCTGGCCGCGACGCCGGCGGCAGCGAGGTCAGCCAGCAATCGGCCTGACCGCTCGGGCGTGCGCCCCGTCACGAGCAGAGCGCGGCGTCCCCAGCGCTTCGCCGCCGGTGCAACCTCGCGCACGCTGCCCTCACCGAAAAGGATGCGCGTCGCCGTGGCAAACTCGAATTGCATCAGCACCTCACCAACCGTCGTCTGCGGGGAATACACTCGTATACTGCACGCGCGTGCGCGCCTCAGCCATCAGGGGCCCGGCACGCTCGCGCCACGTTGCGTAGTGAGCCGTCTCCTTGTGCGCCACCGTGGCCTCCTCGCTCCGATAGACCTCGACCAGCACGAAGCGGGTAGGATCATTCTTGTGTTGAATCACATCAAAGCGCGCGATGCCCGGCTCTTTCACACTCTGGCGCGCATTGTCCAGCGTCGCCTCCTTGAAGGCTTCGATGCAATCGGACTTTACTCGCACATCCACGTGAACGATAAGCATAGTCACCTCCCGACCCTGAGCCTGAAGACTTTGCGATCTTGATCCCTTGACCCTATGCGGCTCCCGCCAGGCTGAACGCTTTCTTGATCGCTGCCGCGGTTGCCGCACAAGCCTGATCAATCGGCAGGGCGCGCAGCGCGGCGTTAAACGGCTCCGCCTGAATTGGCCCGTCGTACCCGATCTGGAGCAGGGCGCCGAGAAAATTCTTCACTGGAATCGAGCCGGTTGCGGCCGGTAGCTCGCGCGAGAGGTCCATCAGCCGATCGAGCGGAATGCCCGCCGGCGCATCATTCAGATCAACCGTGACTACATCCGGGCTGCGGAGCGTGAGTAAATCAGCCTCTGTCTCCTCCGCATTGAACCAGTGGTAACTGTCAAGCTGCACGCCCAGGTTATCTGTGCCGATGGCCACCATCAGTTCCTTCATCTCACTGAGGGTGTGAACGAAGGCGTGCCGCTCGCTTCGCCAGGAGGTCTTCGGCCCCACATATTCAAGCCCTAAGCGCTGTCCATGGTCCCTGAGCACCTCGGCACAACAACGCAGCCGGCAGGCGTGGGCCCGGAAGTTCTGAAGGTAGGTCAGATGATCGCTGCACGGGAGAATCCAGGTGCTCACCCGCGTCACGCCCGCGAGCTGCAGTACTTTGGCGATGGCCGGCAACTTCTTCAAATCGTCGCTGAAGGTCAGCTCATCCTTACGAAAGTCCACCGGCAAACCCGCCGCGCCGAGCCGCAGTTTCCTGGCGAGCAGTTCATCGAGCAGTTTCTTTAGCTGATCATCCGAAAGCTGCGCGAAGTATTCCGCGTCAGGGTCAATACCCTCGAAGCCGTACTTGCCTGCCAGCTCCACGGACTGCCGGAAGCTCCGATTGAACCCAATCCGGCCCAGACTCAGAACAGTATAGAACTTTCGCAGCGGATACTCCGGCGGCGCGGCAGCGGGAAGCAGCGAGGTGTGGGCTGCTCCTGCCGCTCCTAGCCCCACCGCGGCGATGAATCGACGACGGCTTAGTTCACTTGCCATAAAACCTCCCCTGCGGTGAGGAATTCGGATTGCGCCTCGGCCCAGCGAGCGTCGCCGCCTCATCTCCCAAACCAAACAACTTCCCCCTCAGAAAACTTGCCTGGCGCGCGAGGGCTTCAACTCCTGGCGAAGGTCGGGAACCCACTTTCGGTTTACGGCTCAACGTTGTGGCAACCTCAACGCAGCCCGAACTTCTCGACGCACCGCCAGCCGCGCGGCTCGCCGCGAGTCGAATAGAGGTGCAGGCTTCGCACTTTGAACTCCAAGTCGACTCGCGGCCCCAACTCCGCAATCGCTTCGTCCTTCAAGCTCCGGCTGAAATTCCCGTAAAGGAGACTCAGGTGGGGCATGAAAGGAGCCTCGCGGCGGAACCCGAATACCTCCTGCGCGATTTGATGAGCTTTGCGAAGCGGCTGGGTGATCGTCGCCCGAACGAAGAGGCAGCGGAAATACTCGTCGCAGTAATCGATATCCCCGAGCCGGATCATGAAGGGCCGGATGAGTGTGGCCAACGCCGCGGATTTGCGAATGGCTTCGCGGCGCGGCGCGACGATGCTCCCCAGCAGCGTAACGTGCGGCGCAAATTCCGGGGCAGAGTAGCGGGCGCTCAATTTGTGAAGGGTTCGCGCGAGCCCGTCATACACATCACCCCTCGGCATCAACCACAGGGAGTATCTTTCTCCGGCTTGTTTCTGGGCCATTACAATCCCTCGACCCGCGCCCACGTATCAGCCGCACGGAGATTACTTGTCAGGAACGCCCACGCCATCGGTTTGCCGTAGCGCGAAACGCAAGGTTATTTCCCTCCCTCAGCAAGCTCTCTGATCCAGATGTTGCGATAGCGCACCGGATGGTTGTGGTCCTGCAGCCGGAGCGGAAGTTTTTCCGGTGTGGGGTGATAAGGCGGACGCACGTGGTGCCCCGTTGGACCCGTAGGGGCGACGTGATCCTGAACCAGCACACCGTTATGAATCACGGTGACATAGGCCGGCCGCAGCAGCTTGCCGCCCGCCTCGAAGCGTGGTCCGTGAAAAATGATGTCGTAGGTCTGCCATTGGCCGGGGGGGCGCGTGGCGTTTACCAGGGGAGGATGTTGCCCATAAACGGCCGCGGCCTGGCCGTCGGCATAGGTCACATTCTTATAGGAGTCAAGAACCTGGATTTCGTAAAGTCCGTGCAGAAAAACACCGCTATTGCCGCGGTCCTGGTCTTCGCCGTGCGGCGGATCGGGCGCAGCCCACTCAACGTGTAGTTGGCAATCGCCGAACGCCTGCTTCGTCTGGATGTCTCCGGTCTGGGCGGCCGTTTCGAAAAAGCCACCGCCTACTTTCCACTTCGCGGGGCCCCCCTTGACGCTCTCCCAGTTCGAAAGATCTGTCCCGTTGAAGAGCACGATGGCATCCGAGGGAGGATTCCCCGCCCTCTCCTGCGTGCTGGCGGTGCCGGGCGTGATGACCGGCGGGAGTGGCCGGTTGCGGTCGTGAATTTCCCATTCGTGCTTTGCCTCTTGAGGTGCCGCTGACGGCTGGCTTGTCGCGATCATACTTAGGGCAGTTGCCACGGCCAAACAGCCCCCGCCAAAAAAGAGCGCCTTCCGCATAGTCTTCATTCTTTCCTCCTGTCAATTTCGCGTGAAATCGGATGGTGCGTGAAGCCTGCCTCCGCCTGTGTTTCGGCGCATACGGCGTAATGGCACTCCGCAGCTTGAATGTTGAGAACCTCGCCGATGCAATTCTTCGCGCCGGCCCCAACGGCCCGCGACCTTCACCCCCGCATGCTGCGCCAAAGGGCTTCCAGTCCCTCCAACGTGAACTCGGCAGACTGTGAACACGCGATGATCCGGTATTCCATGTCCGCCACCTTCCTGGCGCCTTCCGGAATCTTGGCGGCCAGTTCCCGCGGGACGTTTACCACCCCGTGCTGGTCCGCGTGCAGCAGATCTCCCGGCCGGACGGTCAGGCCGCCCACGCGCACCGGAGTTCCGGACTCCACGATGTGCACGCAAGCGTGCGAAACGGCAATGTGGGACGCGAAGAAATGGAAGCGCAAGGCCGCAACTTCATCCAGATCGCGCACCCCACCGTTGGTCACGACCCCAACGCATCCCAGGGCCCGATGCACGTTGGCGTTGACTTCACCCCAGTAGGAACCCAGCCCGGACGGATCGTCAAGATCTTCCACCACCACCACGCGTGGCGCGGGCACCTGCAGAACCTTCTCCCAATGCGCGCGCGCATGAACGGTTTCACTTTCCGACCCGGGCGTCGCACCCCGGATCTTGAGTGTCACAGCGTAGCCCACCATAACGCCAAGCTGCGGGAAAACACAACGGATCTCCGGACGCATGAATCCTTCCTGGCGCGGCCGAACGTTGAAGACTTCGATGGCATTGGCCACCGTGGGGCTGGTGAACTCGCGCAAATGGTCAAGCACGGAAGCAGGCAGAGCGTCCATCGCAGAACCTCCAGAGAAGACTGATGGTCCCCATTCTAATGGAATTCTGCTCGAGTTCGTAAGTCTCTTCTTGGCGCAGATGAAATGATATACTAAAGGCGGCTCTCGGCAGGCTGACAGCAAGTGACCGGCCGGCGAGTCCAACAGGGCTGGACCTTTATTTACAATTCAGAAAATGCCGGAGGCCGGCGCGAGGTCTCGAAAGACCTTGCATAGGGGGCCGGGCCCAGTACCAGAAGTTATCAAGAAGCAGTCAGAGGAGGAAGAAACATGGCCACAGAAAAAGCCACATTCGGAGCGGGTTGCTTCTGGGGAGTGGAAGCGGCATTCCGCCAAATCCCGGGAGTCGCTTCCACAGCGGTGGGTTACATGGGCGGGAACCTCAAGAACCCCACTTATCGCGCCGTCTGCACGGACCAAACCGGGCACGCGGAAGTCGTGGAGGTCACTTTCGACCCCTCGCAGGTTTCCTACGCAGACCTTTTGAAGATCTTCTGGGAGAGCCACGACCCCACGCAGTTCAACCGGCAGGGGCCTGACTACGGCAAACAATATCGCACGGCGATATTTGTTCACACACCCGAACAGGAAGCAGCGGCCCGGACGTCGAAGGAGAATCTCGACCGGTCCGGAACCTTCGAAAGGAAGATTGTCACAGAGATCACTCCGGCTGCGGAGTTCTGGAGCGCGGAAGAATATCACCAGCAGTATCTTGAAAAGCGCGGCCTAGCAAGTTGCCACATTAAGTAGGCGTGGTTTCCCCGGCGTGCCGGCGAGCCTTAACTGCTCGTGGGGGGCGCGGCTGCCGCAGCTTCCGCGGTGGCAAGTTTTTCCCGCGCCACGGCGCGCTCGAGCAAACGCGGGAAGTCATTGCTCATTACCTGACGGCAGTTTCGGCATCTCCAAAGGGTGTCTTGCGGATCGAGATAGTTGAAATTGACACAACCGCAGGGGCACGCCACCTGCAGTCCGGTGCTGCGTCCGTGAACCACCTTCACATCTTCAAGTCCAACTGGAAAATTCATGTTGCTTCCCTCCCCCGAGCCCTGGAGACCCTCCGCGCCAAGAGCGCGGCCTCACTATTCTACCTGCTCCGCAGCCGAATCGGCGGATTGACTCCCCGCTGAACCCCGCGGGTCACCCCTTCCCCTTGTCAACGTCCTCTCTCGACTCATAGCCGGGGCAACGCAAGACGGGAAGACGAGGGTACTTGGGGTAGTGAGGGTCATGCACAGAGCGGTGGCAATAATAATAGACGGAACCGCGGTCGCTCGGCACCTGCCGGGCGTGGCGGCAGGAGGAGCAGAGGCCGACGTGCTCGTTTTCCGGGTGGCATGCCAACATGGAGGCGGCGTCAAGGGTGGGGCGAGCCGCTGGGAATCCGCTCGCACATCACCACGCAATCCTGCTCGTCCACCTCCCGCAAACGGACGTCGATCAATTCGCTCTCGGAGGTCGGGATGATGCGACCCACATAATTGGCCTGGATGGGCAATTCCCGGTGGCCGCGGTCGATGAGGACGCACAGTTCGACGCGTTGTGGCCGGCCATGGTTCAGCAATGCATCCAGAGCGGCGCGCGTCGTGCGCCCGGTGTAGAGGACGTCATCCACCAGAATTGCGGTCTTCCCTCGCACGGAGAACTTCGCGCTGGCGGTTTGCACGACAGGCTTCTCGCCGATCTCGGAGAAATCATCCCGATAGATGGTGATGTCGAGCGTCTCCACAGGAGGCGCGAATTTCTCGATGTCAGCCATCTTGCGAGCCAGGCGCTCCGCCAGCGGCACGCCGCGCCGGCGGATGCCCACCAGCACCACGCCCTCCAGGCCGTTATTGCGCTCCAGGATTTCGTGCGCCAGCCGCACCAGCGTGCGGTCGATCTCCGATGCGGACATCAACTGCGCCTTCTCCCGCGGAACTTGCAGGTTGGCCACCTTGGTATTGTTCATGAACGGCTCCTATCGCGGATTATAACATCGCCGCCACCAGCCTGCTGCGCTTGCTGCGCGGATGCGGTTCAGGCCCGATCCCGGGCGCGTTGCCCCTGGTGGGCGCGCCGGAGATCACGCACAAAGTGATCCGCCTCGCGAGTGGGTCTGGGGATGCGGAACCCGTCCAGGCACTGCTTCACGATGCGTACCGCCGAGGGCAAGGAGATGCGGTGCCCGATGGTGACGTATATCGGCTTCACATTCTCGCGCGTACGGAGGACCGTTCCAACCCTTTCGCCTCTGTCGACCAGCGGCGTAGTGGACCCGGCCCGCGCTGCCGGCTCGGCACAGGCACCAACCAAGATCGATTTCGCGCAGCCGATCGTGGGTATGTCCAGGAGTAGGCCGAGGTGGCAGGCAATCCCGAAGCGCCGCGGATGCGCGATCCCATGGCCGTCAATCAGGATCACGTCGGGCTCAATCCTCAGCCGCTCGAACGCCGCCAACAAAACGGGGCTTTCACGAAAAGAAAGCAGGCCCGGCAGATAAGGGAAGCGCAGCGTGCGCCGCGCCGTGCGGCGCTCAACCTCAGCGAGTTGCGGAAACCTGTACACGATAACCCCTGCGAAGGCCAGGTTTGTCTGCGGGTCGAAAGCCAGGTCCGCTCCGGCCACGTAGCGCAGGGTTTCAAAGCGATCCTCCTTTTCCACGCGCGGCTGCAAGGCGGCCTGGAGGCGTATCGCCTCACGAGGGGTTAGGTCCCAGCGGGTTCGTAATCTCGTTTCCATCGCGCCGCAGTAGTGAGAGAATAGCGCGTTCTTGCCGGTCTGCCTACATGCGACTTCGCACCCCGGGTCAGAGGGGTGGCCGGGCAATTGCTCACGGCAGCTCGCGAATTCGCAACGCTCCAATGTTTCGAAGGATTAGGGCCCATGAAACACCTCAACTTCGAGTTCAAGGCTCGACTCCATGACGAGTCACAAATCCGCGCCACCCTCAAGCGCTTGCGCGCGCGCTTTCTGGGAACGGACCACCAGATCGATACCTACTTCCGTGTTCCTTCGGGACGCCTGAAGATTCGTAAGGGACGGATCGAAAACGCCCTGATTTTCTACCAACGGCCCAACACCGCACGGGCCCGGCGCTCCACGATCGACATGATGCTGCTGCCGCGCCGGAACTCGGTGCGGACGATTCTTGCGGGCTCGCTGGGAATTCTGGCCGTGGTGGACAAGCGCCGGGAGATCTATTTCGCCGGCAATATTAAGATCCATCTCGACCGGGTCCGCGGCTTGGGGAAGTTTGTGGAAGTGGAGGCAATCACGAAGTCGGGCGACCTCCGCAAGGTGCCCGCGCAAGCCAGAAAATTCCAGAAACTTTTCGCCATCTCCCCGACTGACATTGTCCCGCTGTCCTATTGCGACATGGTCCGCCAAAAACGAAAGGCACGCGCGTAGCGATGGCCTGCGCGGCGCACGGACTGTGCGCACCGCCCCACGGTCTGCGGTACCCTGCTATACTTCAACCTTTCGAGGGGGTTCCACGCGGCACCAACCCGCCACCCTAGCGGGCCAGGCGTGCCCCCGCATCCTGCGCACGACGGAGTTCAGCCGATGAAATCATCCCGCCGTAACTTCCTTCTGGCAACACTCAGTGCGCCACTGGCCGCGCGCCTCGAGGGGTGGGGACTGGAGGGTATTCAGGCAGCCGCGCTGCCTGCCGCCGGGCAAATGCAGTTTGAGAACCC
>PMYF01000935.1:16376-16565 GCA_003171295.1 Acidobacteriota bacterium
GCGCGGCCGGGGCCCTACGTCTGTGCGGAATGGGAGCGCGGGGGATTTCCTGCCTGGGTGGCGGCCCGGCGCTTCCCACTCCGGACGCCGCACCCGGAAAGCCTGCGCACCTCCCGGCACTGGTTTGACCAGGTTCTTCCGATCATCCAAAAGCACCAGATTACGGTGGGTGGCCCGATCATCATGGTG
>PMYF01000450.1 GCA_003171295.1 Acidobacteriota bacterium
AGTCCGCAGACGCGGATCCAAGCGGCAAGAAGTACTGCGTCCCTTTGACGGGCTGGCTCAAGCGGTGCAGGAGTTGCTGCAAATCCTCGTTCCGGTCGACGAAGTCGATCGCGGACGTCTCGATCACCAGCAGGTCACTGGACGTGTAATGGAAGAAGAAGTGCTCATAAGCCGTGACCACGGACTCCAGGTAATCCTGAGAAATACGGTGCTCAAACGGCACATTCTTTTTCCCAATCCGCTTCTTCAGGGCTTCCGGCTTCGCTTGTAAGTATATCACCAAATCCGGGCTAGGCACCTGTTCGGCGAGTATTTCGTAGTACTGGTTGTAGACCTGGAGTTCGGCGTCATTCAGGTTCAAGTAAGCGAAGATTTTGTCCTTCTCAAAGATGTAGTCGCTTACGATCACACGGCCGGGATGGGCGGCCAGATCCAGGGAGCGCAACTGCTTAAAGCGTTGCATGAGGAAGTAGAACTGGGCCGGGAAAGCCGCGCCGGGCTTGTCGCGATAGAAGGGCTCCAGAAAGGGATTGTCCTCCACGTCGCGGATGCGCAGAGCATGGAGTTGCTCGGCGAGGAGGTCGGCAAGAGTGGTCTTGCCGACCCGAATGGGGCCTTCAATCGCGATGAAGTGCGGGGGCTCGAAAGCCTCGGGTTTGGACACCGGTTACCTCGGGCGGGGGGCAGCAACATGTCGCCCTGGCGGGGTTGAAACTCCACGCTTCCAGATGAGCCCCGCCCTCATCCCTCGAGTTTGAATCGCACGACCTGACTCAGGTCACGCGAGTCGTGTAGCATGTCGGTCACGGTCCGCGAATTTACCGGGTGACGCGCCCCGGGCGCCAGTTCTCGCAGCGGGATCAGCACAAATCGCCTTTCGCTCATGCGGGCGTGCGGAATCGTCAAGGCTGACGAGCGGACCACCACATTTTCGTAAAGCAGGATATCAATGTCAATTGCCCGCGGGCCTTTGCTGACGCCGGGCCGGCGTCCGACGGCCCGCTCCACGGATTTGACGGCCTTGAGAAGTTGCAGTGGCATCAGCCCCGTCGCAGCCTCCACCACACAATTCAGGAACCACGCCTGCGGATTGAAATCCACCGGCTCAGTCTTATAGAACGATGAAACGCGTCGCACCTTGATCCCGACCCGGTCAAGATCCTCGATCGCTTTCTGAGTATTGGCGACTCGATTGCCGAGATTCGATCCGAGCGAGAGGTAAACCTGCTTGAGCTTGTGCCCGGTGGGCGAAGCAAGCGGTGCGGTATGATCCGAGTCAGTTGGCATTGTATCCATTGTCAGGTAGCCCGGCACCCTCATTCAAAGAGGGGCCGTGGCGCGCCGCCGGGCACGGGGAGATTCAAGAGCTTATAAGCCGGCTCGTTCGCCTTGCGACCGGACTTGGTGCGGCTGACGAAGCCCTGCTGGAGCAAATACGGCTCAACCATATCCACGAGCGTATCCACTTCTTCATTGAGCGTCGCCGCGATGGCTTCCACGCCTACCGGCCCGCCGTGGTAAATCCGAATGATGGTGGAGAGGAAGCTGCGGTCGAGATCGTCCAGCCCGTGATCGTCCACGCCTTCCAGCTTCAGGGCGTCGCCCGCCACTGCGGTGTTAATTTCGCCTTTGGCTTTGACTTCCGCATAGTCGCGCACGCGGCGGAGCAGGCGATTGGCAATGCGCGGAGTCCCGCGGGCGCGCCGGGCGATTTCCGTGGCCCCCGCTTCATCGAGCGGAGCGCTGAGAATGCGTGCGGAGCGCTGAATGATCCGGCGAAGGTCCTCCACGTCGTAGAACTCGAGGTGATAGAAGAGCCCGAAACGGTTGCGGAGTGGCGCGGAAAGGCTTCCGGCGCGGGTCGTCGCGCCCACCAGGGTAAACTTCTTGAGGGGGATATTGATGGTTTTCGCGAACATCCCCTTGTCCACTACAAAATCCACCTTATAGTCTTCCATCGCGGGATAGAGGAATTCTTCGATGTTGGGTGGCAGGCGATGAATTTCGTCGATGAAGAAGATGTCGCCCTCTCCGAGATTGGTGAGGATGCCCATCAGGTCTCCGGTCCGCTCGAGCGCCGGCCCGGAAGTTGTGGTGATCTTCGACCCCATGGCGTTGGCGATGATATAAGCCAAGGTGGTCTTGCCCAACCCGGGCGGCCCGTAAAACAGCACATGTTCGAGGGATTCGCCGCGCTGCTTGGCGGCCTGCAAGGCAATGGAGAGCTTTTCCACTACCTTCTTCTGCCCGACGTACTCATCGAGCGTGGGCGGACGAAGACTGCGATTGAAAGTCTCTTCCTCTTGCGAAATCAGTTCGGGGGAAACCAATCGTTCTCTGGGCATAGGAATCCAGCTTAAAGGTCCCGCGCAACCGGCACCAGCCGGCCTTGCACTTTATCGATTTGTGGCTTTCGACCTCTAACAGATTGCTGAAAAACGTGTAGCGGCGACTTTACGTCGCCACCGCCGGATTGATTCTCTTGCTGTTCTGGCGATATAGAATCGCCGCTACGGCGTCCATCAGGGGGTTTTCCGCAGCCTGCTAGCTTTTGTCCCCCGGGTGCAACTGTTCGAAGACCTTGCGCAGAAAATCCTCGGTGGACTTCAGATGTTTGTTTCGGGCAAAGATCTCCTCGGCGATTCGCAGCGCCTCGCCGCGCGAATACTCCAATTGCTCGAGCACCTGCAAGGCTTCCTGCTTCAGCTCCGAGGTCGAATCCTGCTCGACGGAAAGAGGCTCCTCGCTGCGGGCCAGGGCGAACTTGGCCATTTTCCCACGCAGTTCGGTGACGATTCGTTCTGCGGTTTTCGTGCCGATAAAGGGCAGTTCCTTCAGGAAACCCGTGTCGCCCCGCTCGATGGCGAGAGCGATTTCATTCAGCGGCCGAATCAGGCATTTCAGCGCGCGCATGAAGCCGACACCGGGTACGGTGGTAAAGGTCTCGAAGAATTCCCGGTCGAGGGGGTCAAGGAACCCGATCAGCTTGGGCGTCAGGTGACCGCCGCCCAGGCCGCCGTCAATGTAATAGATCGTATAGAAAGTGACAGGGTTCGGGCGCTCGGTCGGCGGCGCGGTGCGGAGGCGAGAGGCGATTCCCGAGGGCACGAAAAGCTCGTAGCAGAGCGCTTCCACTCGCAGCAGAAGCGAATGGCGCTGAATGCGGTCGTAGAGGACTTCGCCAGTGATTTCAGAGATCAGGGTTCGCTTCCTCCGGGCGTTAATTCTTCAGATCGTGCAAGTTCCAACGCAGGGGCGCAAGGCCGTGCGCCCTTCGAGCTTCCCTTACCGCTGCGCCGCTCTCCTGGCATTCCCCGCGAAGCGCATCGCATTGACATAGCAAAGCGCCGCGGCCAGAGCATCGGCCACATCGGGGGGATGCGGCGTCTGGTTCAGCGAAAAGTAATGCTGCACCGCGCGCTGCACCTGGAGCTTGGAGGCGTTCCCATTACCCGTGACGGACTGCTTCACGCGCTTGGCCGAAAAGCTCACGACCGGGATCCCGGCCAGTCGCGCCGCCAGGCAAATGACCCCGCGCGCATGGCCCATCAGGATTGCCGTCCGCGGATAATCCGCGTGGCTGTAAACTTCTTCCAGGCACATGGCCTGCGGGTCGAATTCCTTCATGACCTGCCGCAGCTCCTGGAAGAGCGCTTCCAGCCGCGCAGGAAGGTTCTCGCCCCGGCTGGGCGGCAGCCGGATTACTCCCGCTTCCAGTAGCTTGACGTCATTCCCGCACCTTTCGATTACACCGTACCCGGTGATATTCAAACCCGGGTCGACTCCAATGATGCGAGTCCACTCTTGCGGCGCGCTAGCCATGCGAAAGGATTGTAACATTCAGCGACCGGATTGCGGAGTGGCTTTGGAGTAGCGCTTACTTATCTCCAATGGGAGGGCAAGCGAGTTTGGGCGATCCCTTGGCCGGTAGCGGGCACTTTGGTTTTTTGTAGCGGCGGTCTATGACCGCCGGCTTTTGATTCAATAGATTCCGGCGCTCATAGAGCGCCGCTACAGCAAACTGACCCACTACCCCTCGATCTGAGGCGGTGATCGCTTAGTGCTGACTGCTGGACGCTGTCTACCGTGGCGTCGCATCGGGCAGGCCGCCGTCCACAGGAATCGTCGCACCGGTGGTGGGAGTCTGGCGCGTCGCGAAGAAAAGGACGGCTCGCGCCACATGCTGCCCGGTGACTGCCGCCTTGAGAAGATTTCGCGACCGGTAATATTCCTCCAGTCCCTTTTCGTCCAGCCCGCGAGCGCGCATGCGGTCGGGGCCGACNNGCAGCAGCTTTGGTGGCGCTGTAGGCGCCGAATTTCGCGCCCGGCATGAAGACGTTCTTGGTCGAAATCAGAATGATATCCCCGCCGGTCCCCTGCAATCTAAAGTGGCGGGCGGCTTCGCGCAGCAGCAAGAGCGCACCCTCGATGTTGACGCGCTCGACACGCTGGAAGGCCGCGAGGTCCATCTGCTCAAGGGCCGTGACCATGGCCACACCGGCATTGATGATCACCAGGTCCACGCCGCCCCACGTCTTGATCACTGCCTGGAATCCCTGCGCCACGGAAACGGGATCGGTTACATCCAGGGGGACGATCGAGACTCGATCGCTGTAGCGCCCTTTCAGCTCTTCGCCCAGGTCGTCGAGTGCCTTGCCGGGCAGGTCGGTAAGCGCCACGTGGCAACCTTGCTCCAGCAGTCCGTCGGCAATCGCCGAACCGATGGCGCCCGCCGCGCCCGTTACTATCGCCACCTGGCGCCCCAGCGGCGGCTCATCGGTCCGAAGTTTGGCGTGTTGCAGGGTGAAGTATTCCACTTCAAAGAGGTGCCGCTCCTCGACCCCCTGGTAAGTTCCCATGGCTGCGATTTTGGCCTTGGCTGCCAGCGTCTGCGCGGTGATGTCACGCGCCATGCGGGCCGCGCGCACATCCTTGCCGGCGCACAGAGCTCCCAGTCCGGGCAGCAGAACTACCCGCGGCAAGGCATCGAAGGGCTGCATCCCCGCGGGCATCAAGGCGGCGTGCCGGGCAAGGTAAGCCCTGTACTCAACCGCATAGGCTTCGAGCGCCTGGGAGATTTGCTCTCGCAACTTTGCAGCGTCACTGTACTCAGGGTCATCGACCCAAAGCGGAAGGGCCTTCGTGCGGATCACGTGATCGGAAGTCAGCGCGGGCGTCAAAGCCAGTTCTTTACCTCGGTCCGAGCCAAGAAAATTCAACACTTCCTGGTTGACCAGCGGCTGCAGAATCACGCGGCGGTGTGGCCGGTCAGGGTCGCCGCTGGGCTGCGCCAGCAGGCCGCGAACGACCGGCGCGGCGGTGAGCAATGCCTGTTCCGCAGCGGCGGGCGAGGTGGAGACAACCACGACCAGCGGGTTGGAATCGCGGCGCGCTGCGAACTCCTCGGCACGCGTCACCAGGTTGATCATGGCCTCGTAGGAGGCGCGCGCCGTTGCGCCCCAGGTCACGATTCCGTGGCACATCCAGACCATGGCGCGGCATCCTGGATGCGTGGCATAGGCGGCCGCTACGGCCTTTGCCAGTTTGAATCCCGGCTTCACATAGTCAACCAGCGCCACGCCGTCACCCAACGCTTCACGCACCAGCGCTTCCCCATCGGGTTGGTTGCTCAGCAGCAGGATGGCGTCGGCGTGCGTGTGATCGATGAACTTGGCGGGGAGGAGAGCGTGCGTCAGAGTCTCGATGGAGGGTGCAGCCGCGCCGGGAACCAGCAAATGCAGTTGGAATTCGCCGGCCATCACTTCATCCGAGAGATCCGGCAGGGTGCACAAGCGTTTCAAATAGTCGAGGTCGAGCGGGCTGTGGCCCGCGGGTTCGATCGTGGACATGTCATACCCGGAGGCCTTTATGAAAAGTGCTGGTACCTGCTGCCCGAAGATGTTCCTGTGGTTCCCCTTTAAGGAGGTGTTGCCCCCGCCATGCAGGACAAGTCCCTCGTCAGCTCCCAGCAGGCGGGTGGTATAAGTCCGCAATGCCAAGTCCTCTCCCCACTCGGCGGCGTATCGGGCCGTGAATTGGCTGGCGTCTGTATCGGACCAACGGTTCTTCATGAGATTTATCCTTGAGTCTAGCGTCGTCTAACAGAAGTTCCTTGAATAACTCGGCTCGTCAGGGCAGGGCTTCACAGGCTGCTGAAAAAGACTTCATGCCTGTCATTCTGAGCGCAGCGATGCATCTCGCCTTGGTTCGGCCCTTTCACGCAAAAACCAAGGCCAGATCCTTCGCTGCGCTCAGGATGACAGCGAAGGGCTCAAGATGATATCAGCGCGAGGCTTTTTCAGCGGCCTGTTCGGGGCTGGCGACTGACCTCCGGCCGCCCCTTGCCGCCGCCACAGCTTCCAGCATAAAGTGCGCGTTGGCTTCCGGGGCCTTGCCGTCGAACACCGCGCTGCCGGCTACGATGAGGTCAGCTCCGGTCGCCGCGACCTCCGCGATGTTTTCTTTGGTGATGCCGCCATCGACGCACAGGATGATATCTCTCGCTGAATCCGCGATCATGCGCTGCACCCGGGCGATGCGGCGTGTGGTGGCGGCGCTGTATTTCTGACCTGACCAGCCTGGATTCACCGCCAGGAGCGAGATCAATTCCACTTGGTCAAGCAGCGGTTCGAGGACTTCCAGCGGTGTTCCCGGGTTCAGCGCCACACCGCGAACGATGCCTCGTTCGGCGTCGTTTGCGTTCGTGAGCGCGCCCAACTTTTGCAGCACCCGGTGCACGTGCGAGCAAGCCTCGGGATGAATCGTGACGATGTCGGCGCCAACCGCCACATATTCCGCCACCTTTTCGAGGGGCTCGTCAATCATCAAGTGTACGTCTTTGAGCAGGGAAGTCTTGATGGCCTTGATGAAGGGGGGCCCCACGGTCATCATGGGGCAGAAGCAACCGTCCATCACGTCGATGTGCGCCAACTTTGCGCCCGTCCGTTCCAGCAACGCGATTTCCGATCCCAAGGTAAGCAGGTTGGCCGTGACGATGCCTACGCTGACGGTGGGCGCAGAGTTACGGAGGAATTTGAGAGCCGTGAGGCTTGCCATTGTGTTCTCCGCCTACTTTGCCACGGTTTTCGGCTTCTCGTTCCGAAGCGTTTGATAGAAGTCGTAAGCCTGCTGCGGCTTCATCATCTCGTGGACCACTTTCCCGACCGCCTGGAGCATGGCCNNACCACGGGTACCGGGCAGGAGGCTGTGATCGTCTCAAAGCCGTCCGGCACGTAATAGGTCTTGACCACCTGCGCGCCCAGTTCGGCGCAGATCCGGCACGCCAGACGGAAGTATTTGGCACTGCGCGCCATGTCCTTGCCGACCGCAGTCACACCCAGCGTGGCAATTCCGTAACGCAGGCCTGCGTCCACCAAGCGCGTCATATTGTGAATGGTTTGCGTCTCAAATTCGCCGCCGATAAAGACCTGCACGGCCATGGCGGAAACGTTGAGCCGCACACTGTCTTCCACGTCGACGGCGATCTGTTCGTTCGAAAGCTCTTTCAGGATGCTCGGGCCGCCGCTGGCGCGCAGAACGACACCATGCGTGAACGAAGCGGGGATGGTGGTGCGCAGGATACCCCGGGTCAGCATCAGGGCGTTGGCGTAAGGCAGAAGGGGCACGATGTTCAAGTCAATCCGCTCCAGGCCGGTCGTGGGCCCCTGGAAATATCCGTGATCGATGGCCAGCATGACCGTCCGGCCGGAGGCGGGATTGAAAATCCTCGCCAACCGGTTCTGCATTCCCCAGTCGAGCGCGCCCGCGCCCTTTAAGAAGAAGGGTTCGTGCTTCGCCGGAATATCGGCGTAGAATTGCTTGGATTCCTTTTCTGGATCAAACTCTGGCATGGCGTTCCAATCCTTTCAGTTTCTTGGTTCCCAAGAGGTTTGTCTCTTCGGCGAAGTGATTTTCGTTTCTCCCCCTTCGTTTGTCAACCCTGGGGAGGAACGGCGGCGCTGCCTCGCGATTTCACTCTCCAGCCATCCGTTCGAGCATCTTAGGCAAGAGCCGTCTGACCACGCCGAACTCCTCCTTACGAGCCAGGATCTGGTCAGGGGGCTGCTGATACGGGCCTGAATCGATCTCAGCTTGACAGTTTTGGATCAGCGCCCGGACGCCCCCCCGCGTCACTTCCAAGTGAAATTGCAGTCCCACGATGGTTCCCCCGAACTCGAATGCCTGATTCTTGCAGGCTTCAGTCTCGGCCAAGTGCACAGCGCCGGCAGGAATCTCAAGGGCTTCTCCATGCCAGTGGAAGGCAGGAAACGGCTGCGGGAAATCTCTTAGAGGGCCTGAGGAGTCTCCTTGCGGCGTGAGATGGACCGGGAACCAACCGATTTCCTGATGCTGGCTGCGGCGAACCTTTGCTCCCAGCACATCCGCCAGGAGTTGTGCGCCCAGGCAGACGCCCAGTATTCGCTTGCGCGCTTCTATGGCTCGCGCGATCAGCTTTTTCTCGCCGGTAAGCCAAGGATAAAGTGCCTCATCGTGCACGCTCATGGGGCCGCCCATGACGACCAGCCAGTCGAAATCATGGAGCCCAGGAAGAGGCTCCCCACGATAGAGGCGGCAACCCCGAAGAGTATGTCCTTTCCGGAGAGCCCAGGCGGCGACTCCGGCGGGTGGTTCAAAGGGTACATGCTGCAGGCAATGAATTCTCAACTTCGAGCCGGCCGTTTCATTCATCGTTCCTCCTCCATGATGCTCCGCCGCCCCTTTCACGAAGGGCGGGGCGCCGCCGCGCAGGGAGTGACGCTTCGGGCGAACTAGCGTAGCTCAGGCGTAGATCCCGCGCAGCTTAAGGGTGATGGCCACGCGATCGATGGCCAGCATGTAGGCGGCGATGCGGTTGTTGACCTTGTGTTTCTCGCTGAAGCTGACCACTCCGTCGAAGGCGGACACCATGATCTGTTTCAGGCGGTCATTGATCGTTGCCTCCGACCAGAAGTAGCCTTGGCGGTCCTGCACCCATTCGAAGTAGGAAACCGTGACGCCGCCCGCGTTGGCCAGGATATCAGGGATCACGAACACACCGCGCTCAAAGAGGATGTCGTCGGCAGGAGGTGTGGTGGGACTGTTGGCCCCTTCCACCAGGAGGTGCGCCTTCACCTTGTGTGCATTCTTGCTGGTGATCACGCTTTCGGTGGCCGCCGGTAGCAGCACTTCGCAATCCTGCTCCAGGATCTCCTGGGCGCCGATGTTATCGCCCCCCTCGTAGCCTTCGAGCGTCTTATACTGCCCGACGTAATCCAGCAGGCGAGGGATATTGATGCCGGAGGTGTTAAACACGCCGCCCGTGATATCCCCGACTCCGATAATCTTGTAACCGCTCTCATGCATCAGCCGGGCCGCTTGCGAGCCGACGTTGCCTAAGCCCTGGACGATCACGCGGGTGGCCTCCGGACGCCATCCGAAGCGTTTGAGCGCCTGGTCTGCGGCGATCATGCACCCGCGCCCGGTCGCCTCGCGACGCCCGGCGGAGCCACCCAGGTCGAGCGGCTTTCCAGTCACGCTGGCTGTCACGGTGTGCCGGACGTTCATGGAATAGGTGTCCATGATCCAGGCCATCGTTTGCTCGTTGGTGTTCATGTCGGGCGCCGGCACGTCGCGCTCCGGCCCGATGTAGTCCAGAATTTCCGCTGTGTACCGCCGTGTGATGCGTTCCAGTTCACCCATGGAAAGCTTCGAGGGGTCGCACACGACGCCGCCCTTGGCCCCGCCAAAAGGTATGTTGACCACGGCGCACTTCCATGTCATCTCGGCGGCCAGACCGCGGATCTCGTCCAGGGTGACGTGGGGTGAGTAGCGCAATCCTCCTTTGCAAGGTCCGCGCGCGATACTGTGCTGCACGCGGTAGCCGTCGAAAACCTCCAGCTTGCCATTGTCCATAATGACCGGGAAGTGGACGAGGATCTCGCGGTTGGATGTGCGGAGATAGCGCGTCACACCATCATCCAGGTTCAGTTTGCGTGCCGCCACATCGAACCTGGCTGCCATGGATTCAAACACACTGAGTTCTTTTTCTGGTTGCGCAAGGCTCATGCTGCCCCCTAATGAGCCAGAGTGAACACTACCCAGCGGAACAATTGGCAGGTTTTCTCACAGGCCCTTGAGCCGTAGAGTTCGTCGGCTCGGCAGTAAGTATAGCAAATGACGCACTGCTGTTCTATGTGACCGTGCGCAGCGTGCGGAAGGGGGAGGGGGAAGAGGTGGGAGAGTCTCGAGGTCGCTTGGCGAAAATCATGATGGAGCGCCTGCCTCGACTTGGTTAAAAGGGGGCGCCGCTCGCAGCCAGTTCGGCGGGCCCGGGGGAGAGGACGCTCGAACGCATCTCGGCGCCTGCAACCAGAGTCCAGCAATCCTTTTGCCGCAGCAGGTTGGAGACCAGTTGGGCATGCATGGCGTGGCCGGCCCGGTCGGCGATGATGTGGCCGATCAGCGGATGCCCCAGGAGGGAGATATCTCCCATCAGGTCCAGAATCTTGTGACGGCAGAATTCGTCGGGGAAACGCAGGCCCTCGGGATTCATCACCCGCTCGCGGTCCAGGACCACTACATTCGCGAGTGAGCCGCCCTTGACCAAGCCGCTCTTGAGCAGCATTTCGACCTCTTCCAGGAAGCCGAAGGTTCGCGCCGGGGCAATCTNNCGCGCCGATGACAGGATGCGGGAAGTCAATGGAGTAAGAGATCTGAAAGGTTGCCGCGGGATGGATGGCGATGCGCTTCGCGCCCTCCACGATCTCCACGGATTTCAGGATTTGTGCGTAGAGCCGTCTGGCGCGCTGCGGGCGCAGGCCCGCCTGGCGGATTAATTCCACGAAGGGCAAGGCGCTGCCATCGACGATAGGCAGTTCCAGGTTGTCGATTTCGACCAGGGCGTTATCGACCCCCAGGCCCGCCAGCGCTGAAAGCAGATGCTCCGTTGTCGAGATGAGCACGCCCTTCTTCATTAGACTAGTAGCGTAGCTTACGCGGGCGACGTGGCGGGAATGCGCCTCGATGCGGAAGCCGTCCAAGTCAGTGCGCTTGAACACGATGCCGCTGTTAGCGGGTGCGGGACATAGCCGCAACTTGACATTTACCCCGGTGTGCAATCCAATGCCGGAAAGTGAAACCGTTGAAGCCAGAGTATGTTGTGAATCCAAAACCCCTCCCCGACGCAAATATAGAGTACTGCAGCTTGGATGCCATAATCGTGCAATTTGCATTAGTCATATTTTTCAAGCAGATACACTGCATTCGTCACAAAGGTGAAATGGTAAGTGTGGTAATGATACAACAATATTGCAGGTTTCCCGCCACTGTTCGTGGAGACCCTCTCGACGTCCTCGGTGTGAACCAAGCCGCCCTTGACCTTGGCTGCGCCCAGGGTTGAGGTAGAATGATTTTCGTTCTTAAGCCCGTACCGAGGAGGATGGCTTTGCCCCAACCCGCCCAGAAGTTATTCCTGATTGATGCCATGTCGCTCGTGTTTCGCGCCTTCTTTGCGCCCATGCAGATGGCGCTGGTCTCGCCCAGCGGACTGCCCACCAAGGCCATCTATATCTTCCTGCGCACCCTGCGGAAGCTGCTCAAAGATCATCACCCTGCGTACCTGGCCGTTGCCTTCGACCTTGCCGCCCCCACCTTTCGCGACAAACTCTTCCAACAGTACAAAGCCAACCGCCCGGAGTTCCCGGAGGACCTCGCGGTGCAGCTTCCCTACGTGAAGCGATT
>PMYF01000451.1 GCA_003171295.1 Acidobacteriota bacterium
GGAAAAGGCTGGGTGGGCCAGGTAGCTTCTCCCGGCACTTTACTTTGTGCCACCGGCCTTTCCTCCACCGGAAACAGTGGCTTGCCGGTGAGACGATCCAGCACAAAGACAAATCCCATCTTGGTCGCTTGCACCACTGCCGGGATATCCCGCCCCTGGCGGCGTACGGTAATCAAATTGGGCGGCGCGGACACATCGTAATCCCAGATGTCATGATGCACCATCTGGTAATACCAAAGAAGCTTGCCCGTGGCGGCATCTAACGCCACGAGGGAGTTACCGAACAGACCTTGACCTTTCCGGTCCGCGCCATAGAAGTCGTAGGACGGCGACCCGATGGGAAGGAAAATCATTCCCCGCTCCGTGTCCACGCTCATGATGGTCCACACATTGGTCCCCGAACGGTCTTCCCAGGAATCACCTTCCCAGGTCTCGTGCCCCAATTCGCCCGGTCTGGGGACGGTGTGGAATCTCCAGACCAGCTTTCCTGTCCGGACATCAAAGGCGCGAACATCTCCGCTGGGCCCTTTCGACGGAAATTCCTGGACCTCAGATCCGGTGATGACCAGGTCTTTGTAAACGGTAGGGGGCGAGGTTGAGTCGTACCTCTCTTTTGGCCAATTGTCGGCGACCCCCACACGAAGATTAATGGCTCCACCGTCGCCGAAGCCTTTGCACGGCTTGCCCGTTTGAAGATCCAAAGCGAAGAGACGCGCGTCCAAGGTGACATAAAAGAGGCGCTTGTCGAGTGTGTGTTCCTCGCCTCCGCAGGCAACGGGCGAGTGTCCCTCCCAGTAGGCAGCACCGCGATTGGGCACGGGACGGCGCGTGCCGTTCTCGCCTGGAAAGGGATCGAATACCCAGAGCTCTTTCCCCGTTTCTGCATCCAGCGCAATGGCGTGGCTCGCTTGGGTCGTGAAGTAAAGCACGCCGTCCACCATCAAGGGGGTGCTCTCAAAAGCGTCGATTCCACTATTGGGAGTCGGAGCTACCTCATAAGTCCAAGCCCTCTGCAGTTGCTGGACATTCGTGTTGTTGATCTGTTGCAGTGGAGAGAAGCGCATTCCCCCGGGATCGTGGCCATAATACCGCCACTCCGTATCGGCAGAACCTGAAGAACTCTGCCCGAAAGCGATGCTGCAAGCCAGAAGACAACATACCCAAACGGAAAAGAGCCGACTCATTGAGGTGCACCTCGTCGAATGCGTATTCCCGTGAAGGCGGTCACTGATTCCGATTGGATCTCGGCCAGCGATCCCGACGCCATACCTGTGATCATCGGAGCGAAATGACGGTGGAGGAGCCATCCTGCGCGATGTGACCGAAGTCAGTCAACTGGAATTTCGTTTCGTGTTCATGCTTTCTTCTCTTGTGTCTTTTGGCAGGCTGCTGAAGAAGGGCATTTGTCATGCTGAGCGCATCGTTGTCATGCTGCGTCCGCCGCGGCGGACGCAGCATCTCGCCTTGGTTCGGCCCTCTCACGCAAAAACCCAGAGCCAGATTCTTCGCGGAATTTACCATGTGCCAGCAGAACGAGATCCTTCGCTTCGCTCAGGATGACATCAGCCCGAGGCCATGGCCGGCGTAGGGCCAAGGCTTGCCTTGGCCCCCTCCGCTCGGAGCGGCCGGTCCTACAAATGCGCAGAGGGGGCTGCGCTATGCTTGCGTTCGCATGGGCCCGCGAATGACCGGCAAGTTCTCCCGGCGCAGTTGACAAAGCTTCCTGATTTTTTCATCGCCCTGTAACTCTCGTTGTGATAGAGTGCGCTGAGGGCGGAATCATTCTTGCTAAATTGGTATACGGGAGGGGAAGAAGCCTTCCCGGGATGAAGTGACGATACCTTTGCTATGGGCTTACGGATATGCTCTCGAACCAACCCCGGCGTTTAGGATGCCAAGCCCAGTCCGCTGCTGCCCCAGCATTTGCGGGTGGAAAGCCCCTCTTCCACCCGGGGCATAGCCTGAAAACCGAATTCCGACTTCCCCAGGGTACGACGAGTATTGCGCCGCCGAACCATCGCTGTTGGTAACGGCGCGCGTTTCGGAGCGGACCTTAGTGGCCCGCTAATTCTCCTTCGGAGCCTGGCCCATGGGAATTGAGGGTGCTTTTCTAACCGACAATGAGCTCCGGCAGAGCTTTAATGAACGCGGATTCGTCACAGGTTCCCAGGAACTCGTGCCATTGCTGCGCCACGCCTACAAGGCCGCATGTGTCAGTGACATCACGGTGTTACTGGAAGGCGAGACGGGGACCGGCAAACAAGTCCTGGCGTCGGCAATCCATCGGCTCGACCAGAAACGCAGGGCGTCGCCGTTCGTTACGATGCACTGTGGTTCTCTGAGCGAAGGGTTAGTGGAAAGCGAGCTGTTTGGTCACCAGAAAGGGGCATTTACCGGAGCCGTCACCCATCGCAAGGGGCTTTTCCAATCCGCACACGGTGGTACTTTGTTTCTGGATGACGTAAACGACCTTCCTCAAAACCTCCAGACCAAACTGCTGGATGTGTTACAAAGAAGCAGGGTGCGCGCGATCGGATCCGACCAGGAAGCGCAAGTGGACGTGCGAATTATTGCCGCTGCCAATCAACCTCTGAAGCCGCTCGTCCTCCAAAACAATTTCCGCGCGGACCTTTACCACCGTTTGAACGTGGTCCGGCTATGGCTGCCTCCCCTGCGGGACCGGATGCAAGACCTGCCCACCCTGGTGTTGGCCCTGGCCAATTTCCACCGCGATATCTACCAGCCGATCGAAGAGGTTGAATTCGAACTCATAACCCTTTTGCGAACCCTGCCCTACCCAGGCAATGTCCGGGAACTGGAGAACGACGTTCAGCGCATGCTGTTCTCCAAGGCAGAGGGTACGCGGCTCGGGTTGGCTGACTGGCATCGACGGTGGCCCGAGGTCGAAGCGGAAGAGCATCCTGACTTACTTGGGGAAGCAGCAGCGAAGGTCTGGGGGGCGATTTCCGCCCAAGGCATTCCGTACGCCCAGGCGATTCAGCAGATCGAAAGACGGGTGCTAGAGGCTGCCCTGAATGTGGGAGGCCAAACGCGCCGGGAGATTGCCCAGCGCCTGCGCACCAGCGAACGCACGCTCTATCATAAGATTCGAACCTACGA
Organism: Acidobacteriota bacterium; assembly: GCA_003171295.1. GTDB lineage: Bacteria > Acidobacteriota > Terriglobia > UBA7540 > UBA7540 > Bog-366. The sequence continues at coordinate 3,121 of PMYF01000451.1, forward strand.
TTTGCGACCCCAGCGCGGCTCCTGACCCGACAGAGCCACACGACGGGGCATCGGGCGCCCCCCTCTGCGCACAAGCAAACGTTTCATCAACAGGTGGGGTCCCAACATACTTGCGGGGAATTGCGGCGGCCAGCACCCGCCCATCGCGGCCAGAGAAATGCCAGGCGCCACGGAAGCGCAGTCGCGCCTCCTGGGAAGCTGCGGGATGTGGCAGACAGGGTGCAGATTCTTGCAGGGCTGCCTCCCGCTCCCGCAAGCCGCGGAGGCAAAGAACTTGGCCGTTGCACCGGATGGGATTCTAGGCTCTTTCTCCCTCTGCCGACCGGCCCGTACCGCCAACCGTTGCAGACGCCGCCCTCCACCCCGGCTCTGAAACTACCCCCAAAACCGGACGCTTTGAGAATTGCCAGGAGGTCGCAACTCTTTTTGATGCCGTGGCTTGTCGAAACGAAATTATTCCTTCGGAACCCTCCCACGGGCGAGGAATCCGGAGTGGTTCCCGGAGTGCATAGGAGATGGCTGCGGCTAATGGGGCGCCGGCAATCTGAACACGATGAGGTACCCAATGAACAAGAAGGATTGGGTGCGTTTTCGAGTTTCAGACGTGTTTCTGCCGAGCCCGGAGGATTTGCTTCACGTGCCCCTCGCCGATAGGGAAATAGAAGGCATGATCGTTGATTTCTCTGACTCAGGTTTGAAATTGCGTGCCTTTGCGGTCGTTGAAGTCGCCAATGGACGAACGATGGTTGTAGCAGTCGAGAAACTAACGCTCATTACGCCTGCATCGCCCGAAAGCGAGCCTTGATCGGGCGACAGGCTATCTGCATTCCGAAATAAATGAGCCAGGGAAGCAAGGAACGAAGCCACATCGCGCACGCGGGCGACCAAGTAACAGGAGGAGAGGACATATGGCAGTCAACGTCACCTACCCCGGTGTGTACATCCAGGAACTACCGAGTGCCGTCCACCCGATTACGGGCGTTGCGACCTCCATCGGTGCATTCGTAGGTTATACGGCGCGCGGTATTGACAATCGCGCCGAGCAAATCTTCAGTTTTTCAGATTATGAACGCTTGTTTGGTGGTCTGGCCTCTGACAGCGAATTGAGTTATGCGGTCCAACAGTTTTTCGCAAACGGCGGGAACGAGGCCTACGTGGTTCGGGCGCCGCGCACGGGCGCCAAGGGCGCGCAGGTGGTTTTTGGCGGGTTGACTTTCACGGCTCTGAGCAGTGGCACGTGGGCGAATGGCGAGCTACTGATTGATGTGGATTATAGCGGCTTAGCCCAGGGGCTGGCCGGCACCGTGGCGCTTACCAAGACCAACGCGACGGTCACCGGAACCGGCACATTTTTCACCACCGCTCTAAAGATTAACCAGTGGCTCGTGTTCGGCGCAGACTTGACGCAGACGCCTTACCAGATCAAGACCATCACGAGCGATACCATCCTGACCTTGACCGCGGGCTACGGCGGTTCAACCACGGCGTCCACGACCGCAATGGTTATTGTTGACCCTCTGGCATGCAACCTGACCATCACAGATCTTGTGGATGGCACGGTGGAGACTTTTCCCAAAGTATCTCTGAATAGCAGCCAGAAAAACTACGTCACCAACGTTGTGAATGATCCCGACAATGGGTCGCAGCTCGTGAATGTGCAAGTCGCAGGCTCACCGACCACGGCTCCGAGCGTGACGGGCGTCGTGGGCACGCCCTTGACGATCTCCGCGGTCAACACGGCCCTGGCGGGCGGAGCCACCAACACGACCGCGACCAAGGACTATGGCGTGCAAATGAGCGTATCCTCGCCTGCGGCCGCGCCCGCGCCCCTGCCAATTACGATCAAGGTCTTCGCAATTAACACGCTGATTCCCCAGAGCGTTTCCGGCCTTGCCTCCCAGCTCCAAAGAGCATTGAACGCCGCGCTGGCCGTCCAGATGCCGGGGGCATCGGTCCAGTGCTCAGTATTCGGAAGCGGCAGCAACCAGGGCATTCGGGTCAGCGCGTTGCTGCCGCAAATGCCGGATGCCGTGGTAACCTTCAAGGCGCCTCCCACCGGACCGTCCGACGCTTCTTTGGCTCTGGGCCTTAATCCCTCGGGCAACACCAACGTAGCGCATTACGCGCTGGGTACGAATAATGGAACTGCCGTGAATGGCTGGGGCGGGCAACAAACCAGCTCGGCCCAGGGCTCGGACGGCAGCGGACTTCCCGGCACGAGCGACCTGATCGGCGACCCCGGGGCATTCACGGGCATTTACGCTTTGCAGAAGGTTGACCTTTTCAATCTGCTCAGCATTCCGGACGCCACGCGCGCCACGCCCGGCAATCCCTCCGTGCTCGACACCAGCGTCGATCCCAACAGTATCTATAGCGCCGCCATCGCACTCTGTGACGGCAAGCGGGCGTTTCTTCTGATCGATTGTCCGCCCTATGTTAACACGGTGCCCTCTGCCGTGGATTGGATTACCAGCGGGCTGACCGTCAGCGATGCGAACGGCGCAGCCTTCTTCCCGCGGCTGCGCTTGCCTGACCCGCTCAATAATTTTCAACTTCGTACGTTTGCTCCGTCCGGGGTGGTCGCGGGCCTCTACGCCAGAATCGACTCAACCCGGGGCGTGTGGAAGGCGCCCGCCGGTACGGAGGCCACGCTTTCCGGAGTCCAGGGGCTCGTGTATAAGCTCAGCGATGCCGAGAACGGTGCTCTCAATCCCCTGGGCCTGAATTGCTTCCGGACTTTTCCCGTGTACAAGTCCGTCCTTTGGGGTGCCCGCACGCTGCTCGGGGCGGACGCCGAAACCAGCCAATGGAAATACGTGCCGGTTCGTCGCGTCGCCCTGTTCATGGAGGAAAGCCTATATCGCGGAACCCAATGGGTCGTCTTTGAGCCGAACGACGAGCCCCTCTGGTCGGCGATCCGGCTAAATGTCGGCTCTTTCATGCAGAATCTCTTCATTCAGGGCTTCTTCCAGGGACAGACTCCCGCGGAAGCCTATTTCGTGAAATGCGACAGCGAAACCACCACCCAAACCGATATCGATCTCGGCATCGTCAACATCGTGGTGGGGTTCGCTCCCCTTAAACCGGCGGAGTTCGTTGTTATCCAGATCCAGCAGATGGCAGGGCAGATCACTAGCTAGGGAGGACTCGCATGGCTGAATTCACCGTCAATGCCCATCGCTTTGATCCCTACAAGAATTTCAAGTTCCGCGTGAAGTGGGACGGACAATACGTGGCAGGGATCAGCAAGGTTACCGGCCTGAAGCGAACCACCGAGGTCGTGAAACACCGCGAGGGTGGAGATCCCTCCACCAGCCGCAAATCGCCGGGGCGTAATGAGTTCGAGGCCATCACGCTCGAGCGCGGTGTAACCCACGACGTAGCCTTTGAGCTCTGGGCCGGCAAGGTCTGGCAATTGGGCGCTGGGCTCGGCGCGGAAGTCTCGCTGACGGATTTCCGTAAGGACATCATCATCGAAGTGTATAACGAGGCGGGCCAGAAAGTTCTAGCCTACAATATCTACCGCTGCTGGGTTTCGGAGTACCAGGCTCTGCCGGATTTCGATGCCAACGCCAACGCCGTCGCCATCCAGCACATCAAGTTGGAGAATGAGGGCTGGGAGCGGGATGTTTCGGTGACGGAGCCTGCTGAGCCCTCCTTCAATGTGCCCACAAGCTAATTATGGCCATGCATGCGCTATCGGCTGGGGAACTGTTGGAGGTTTGGGAGGGCGGTCTTACCCAAGTACCGGCGGTGCGGGCACTGTCGCTCCTGGCGGCTGCCTGCCCCGAGGCATCCTTAGATGATCTCGCTGCCCTCAGCATTGGCCAACGGGACGCAAGACTGCTGGAGATGCGCGCCGGGCTTTTCGGTCCGGAGTTAGCAGCCGTGGTCATTTGCCCCGGTTGTCACGAGCGGCTGGAGTTGACCTTCAGCACGGCGGAAATGACCTCCCGTTCCCGGCCAGAAGCGGGAACCGAGATTTCTTTGAGTATCGCTGGGTTCGACATCACCTTGCGTCCTCCCAATAGCCAGGATGTAATCGGGCTGGCAGGCGAAGCAGGGCAGGCTGAGGCCCCGAGCCTCCTCCTCCAGCAGTGTTTGCTATCCGTGGAACGCGAGGGCGCCTCGGTGGATTCCGCTCAGCTACCCTCCGAAGTTGTCGAGGCGGTGACGCAGCGGGTGGTGGAAGCTGATCCTCTGGCAGATATCCAAATGGCCATTATCTGTCCGTTTTGCGCGCGCGGCTGGCATGCAGCTTTTGATGTCGTATCGTTCTTCTGGAGCGAAATCGAGGCTTGGGTTTGGCGCATCTTGAGCGACGTGCACACCTTGGCGTCGGCCTACGGCTGGTGTGAACGAGACATCCTGGCTCTCAGTCCCACCCGCCGGCAATTCTATCTGGACATGGTTGGGGCATGAGCGATTTCCTGAGCAACCTGGTGGCTCGGAGCATCGGCACCTTGGGGGCAATCCGCCCCCGCCTGCCCTCCTTGTATGAGCCCTCCAGACGGGACAGTGATTCACCGGGGTGGGGGCGTGGGGCAGGCTTGAAGGCTATTGATAACACGGCACATACTGAAAGCCGAAGCACTCAACTGCAGGGGGGTGTCTTGCTCCCTGCGGAGGGTATGCCGGAAGCGCGGTCCACGAACCAGACCGAGCGACCACACACGTCCCCGCCGGGGCTGCTCACCTCACCCGCGCGAGTAGAAGGCCCGCCCGGATCGCTTAATTCCCTTCGAATTCCTTGGAGCCAGTCCTCTGCCTCCGCGTCGAACTCGACTTCTGTCTTACATCCCGCTAGGGCTGAGCGGATTGCCCGCGCGGCAAGCGTTGAACCCGGCGGGGCTGCCCCGACGGAGAACTCACCGCTCGGCTCCGCGAGGGACATTCCTGAAAGCGTTCTTCCCCTGGATCGCTCGCAACTTATAAACAGGAATGCACTCGATCCCGCTCGCCGTCCGTCCGAGGTGATGTCTGAGTTATTGGGTCGCAACTCGCGCCCCGGAGGGCCGAAGGCTGGGGGAATTGAGTTTTCCGGCGCGCCCGGCGCTCAACCTGCGCCAGCCGCCACGCGATTGGTTCGGCCGCCGCTCGCTCCAAGCTCTGGCGTTGGGAACAATTCACGGACAATGCTCCATTCCAGCCCATCCGAGCCTGCCATTCGGGTAACGATTGGGAGGGTAGAAGTGCGGGCAATCCTACCTGAACCGAGCCCGCGCCGCACCCCACCGGCACGGTCGAGGCCTGCCGTGTCCCTGGATGAATACTTGACGCAGCGCAACCGGGGGCAGCGATGAGCAACTACTTGGCTATCGCGACGGTAACCGCAGCCCTCAAGCGGATATTGCTGAGCCCTGTGCAGAATGCGGTGGGCGGTGCCAATGTGGGTTTCAACCGCCCGGACAGTACGAGCTCGAGCACCGGGGGGCCGCTGGTCAATGTTTACCTCTATCAAGTGACGCCCAACGCTGCCTATCGCAATGTGGACTTGCCGACCCGCCGGTCCGATGGGACCCTCGTGCAAAAACCCCAAGCGGCACTCGATCTTCATTACCTGTTCACCTTTCACGGCAGCGACGACCAGTTAGAGCCGCAGCGCATGTTGGGCGCCGTGGTGAGCACACTCCAGGCTCAGCCGCTGCTTTCAACCCAGAATATTCAAGCAGCGGTCACCGAGTTCGGTTTCCTGGCCGGCTCCGGCCTAGACAACCAAGTGGAGCGCGTGAAGTTCACTCCCACCGCGTTATCGCTGGATGAGTTCACGAAACTGTGGTCGGCGTTCTTTCAAGTGGAGTACAGCTTATCGGCTGCTTATCAAGCATCGGTCGTTCTAATCGAGAGTGACGACACACCGCAGGAAGCCCTGCCCGTACAGGCCAGGAACGTCTATGTTCTGCCCTTCCGCCAGCCCGCGATTACCCAGGTCATCTCCCAGGCGGGAGCGGGCAAGCCTATCCTTCCGACCAGCACGTTGGTCATCCAAGGTAGCCAATTGCTGGGAGACGTTACCTTGGTTCGGGTTGGAAACCTGGTCGTAACGCCGCCTACGGTAACCGATAAGGCGATTATCCTACCGGTCCCGGCGGGCGTGCCGGCGGGTGTGCAGGGTGTGCAGGTGATCCAACAATTGCAGATCGGAACGCCGCCGCAGCCGCATCCCGGTTTCGAATCCAACGTGGCGCCGATGGTGCTGCACCCGGTCATCACCCCGCTCGCCGCCACCTCCACGCAAATCACCGCAAACATCACGCCCGCGGTGCAGCCCGCACAGCGTGTCACCCTGCTGCTCAACGAGGCCACCAGTCCGCCTCCGGCGGCGCCCGCGGCGTATACCTTTACGCTTCCGCCGCTGACGGTCCCGACCAGCACCCTGACGTTCACCCTCACGAACGTCCAGGCAGGCGGTACGGCTTACTTCATCCGGGTAACGGTTGACGGAGCTGAGAGTCCCTTGGACCTGGACCCGGCGAGCTTGACTTTCGGCCCCACGGTAACGATCGCATGAACCGAAGTTCCACACGAAGTTGGGAAGAGGCCAACCAGGTTTGCTTGATGGCAGCCCTCGCCGAGGTGCGCACGGCGCTCGAGACGTTTCTCTCGCGCCCGGAAGCTCCCCTCGCCCCCGAGGAGAAGGCGACAGCGGCACAAACCAGGCCGGCAGAGGTTAGCGCCTCGATCGAGGCCCCGCCGGCAATCGAAGCCCTCCCTGCGACTTTCGGACTCTCCCCGTTTGAGCGCAAGATTTTGCTGATGTGCGCCGGGGTGGAGTTGGATGCCCGCTTTGCGAGCCTCTATCGCGCGGCCTCGAACGATCTGCGCCATTCTCTCCCCACCTTCAGTCTGGCACTGGCGGCTTTCGCGGATGCGCACTGGAGCGCTCTCTCGCCGGAGCGGCCTTTGCGCCAGTGGCATCTGGTGGAAATCATGGCTGGCGACGCGCTGACCACCAGCCCGCTGCGGATCGACGAGCGCATCCTCCACTATCTGGCAGGGGTCTCTTCCGTGGACGAGCGTTTGCGTGGGCTCACCGCACCCTTGAGCGTGGTGGGCGCCTTACCACCGTCGCAACAGACGGTGGCGGACCAGGTCGCGGGCAGTTGGTCCGGCTCGAGCGGACGATCGGCGTGGCCCGTGGTGCAGTTGTGCGGGGGCGACCCGGCCAGCAAGCGGGCCGTCGCCGCAGCCGCCTGCGCGCTGCTCGGCCTGAACCTGCGAGTGATGTCCGCCGGGGTCGTTCCTCGCGGGGCAGCCGATCTCGACCTCTTTCTGCGGCTTTGGGAGCGCGAGGCAGTGCTGAACCCCAGTGGTTTGCTGCTGGAGTTCGAGGAAACGGAATCTTCCGATGCGCAGGGGGATGCCGCTCTCAGCCGGCTCGTGGAAACGGTTCGGAGCCCTCTCGCGGTTTCCGTGCGCGAGCGGCGACGGCCTACGGAGCGCGTGCTGCTTTCCTTCGAAGTGCCCCGGCCAGCCGCTGCCGAGCAGCATGAAATCTGGAGGGAAGCGCTGGGTGCAGCCGCACTCGACCTCAACGGCAAGGTGGAAGCGCTAGTCTCGCAGTTCACCCTGAGCGCCGGCAACATCTATACGGCCGTGGCGCAGACGCTTCGGCCAAGCGGGAGCGCACCGGCCGCCGGGGGCCCGGCAGAGGGGGGCGGGTCCGCCTCGACAGGCGAAAGCGGCCGGAGGGATCTGGCCGCCGCCTTGTGGGATGCTTGCCGGGCGCAAGCTCGGCCCCGCCTGGAGGGGCTGGCGCAACGAATTGAACCCGCCGCTGGTTGGGATGATCTGGTGCTGCCGGAGAAGCAGAAACAACTCCTCGGCCAGATCTCCCTGCACTTTCGACAGCGCACCAAGGTTTACCAGGACTGGGGCTTCGCGTCCCAGGGCTCGCGCGGCCTGGGCATCAGCGCCCTCTTTGCCGGTCCCAGCGGCACGGGCAAGACGATGGCCGGCGAGGTGCTTGCCAACGAGTTGCGGCTCGATTTGTACCGGATCGATCTTAGCCAGGTGGTCAGCAAGTATATCGGCGAGACGGAGAAGAACCTGCGCCGCGTGTTTGATGCCGCCGAAGATGGCGCCGGCATCCTGCTGTTCGACGAAGCCGACGCGTTGTTCGGCAAGCGCAGCGATGTCAAGGATAGTCATGACCGGTACGCCAACATTGAAGTCAGCTACTTGCTGCAACGCATGGAGGTCTACCGCGGCCTGGCCATCCTGACCACCAACCGGAAAGACGCGCTCGACCCGGCTTTTCTGCGCCGCATTCGCTTCGTGGTGGAGTTTGCGTTTCCCGAAGCCTCGCAGCGGGCGGAGATCTGGCGCCGGATTTTTCCCCGCCAGACCCCCACCGAGGGATTGCGCATCGACCGGCTGGCGCGCTTGAATGCGACCGGTGGACACATTCGTAACATTGCGATGGGTGCGGCGTTTCTGGCGGCGGACGCCGGCGAGCCGGTGCGTATGTCGCATCTGTTGCAGGCAGCGCGCAGCGAATTCACAAAGCTCGAGCGGCCGCTTTCGGATTCGGAAACCGCCGGATGGGTGTGAACTTTCGCGTCAGGGCGTGGAGAAAGTTCCGTGAAGAGAACGGTACAACCCGAAGAAGGCTTGCCGGCTCGACACTCGGTTGAGGTCCATATCGAGGAACTCGTACTGCACGGCTTTGCCCCCGGCGACCGTCGCCGGATTGCCGGTGCTGTCGAGCAGGAGCTCACCCGGCTGATCGGCGAAGGGGGGTTGCCAGAGTCGTTCGAGAATCCTCTGGTGCTCGAGCGCCTCAACGCCGGGGCGTTCCACGTTCCGGCCGCGGCAAAGGCCCAGGCAACCGGGACGGAGATCGCGAAGGCGGTTTATCGAAGCTTCGAGCCGCGTCCGAGCCCCTCGGCCAGTACCCGGGCGGGTGGGCCCGGGACAGGAGTTCGCTAGGGATGAGCATGCGGGCCCAAATCGCGAAGCAGCCAGCGGCACCGGCGCGGGCCCTCACCCCCGCGCCTTTTAGAACTCTGCAAAGGCCATGCGCTTGCGGAGGCTCGGGGGCTTCGGGTGGCGAGTGCGAGGATTGCCGGAAGAAGGAGATGGCGTTGCGGCGAACCACAGCGGACCGGACTGTGCCTGCCGGCCTCCCGCCCATCGGTCGCCAGGCGCTGCGTTCACCCGGTCAGACACCAGTCTCCGAAACTCGGGCGTTCTTCGACCCCCCCTTTGCGCACAATTTCTGTCGCCTGCCGGTGGAATGGCATGCGGGACCCCCTGGAACAGTGGAGGAGGTAGGGCAGGCGCACTGTGACTTGGACCTCGGCAGGATGACTTGGAGCGTGGACGCCACAAAGCTCCCCGTGTGCATGGCCGATTGCGCCATGGTGCACGAACAGACGCACGTGGAGTTTGGCAAAGCAAGTTGCGCGAAAGTTGTTGCTGCCTATAAGGCGGCCATGGATGCCATCAATAAGGCCGAAAAATCGAAATCAGACGTTGATCTCAAGGATGCCGAACGGAAGATGGATGACCTGCAGAAGGCAACCGATGAGTACACGAAGTGGTTCGGGGACACGTGCCGCGAAAATGAACGTCGCGCGTACCAGGCTGGAATTGACGCCTGCAAGAAAGACGATGTGCGCAAATCGTGCGCCGACCTGAAGGAAACAGCGGGCTACGACAAAATGATGAAAGACTGGGAGAAGTTTCGAGACAACCCGCCCAACTGCCCGGCAGCCCCCGAGGATACCAAGAAGAAAGAGGCGGGAAAAAAGGAAGGGAAGGAGCCCAAGAAAACCGAACCGGCGAAGCTCTCCGGTTTCCTGCCGCAGGCTGTACCGCAACTGATAGTCCCCGAGTCGAGGTGTGCTTGCGGCGAGCACACGGCTGGCGGGGGCGAATGCGCGGCGTGCCGGGAGAAGGAAGAGGATTCCTCCGCGAGTCGCGGCGTTATGCGACGGGCGACGGCAGACCGGGAAAGGGGAATTGAGGCCCCACCCCTCGTGCACGGTGTTCTGAGGTCGCCGGGCCAACTGCTCGACGCCGAAACCCGGGCCTTCTTCGAGCCGCGTTTCGGTCATGATTTTGGCCAAGTTCGAATCCATGCGGATGGCAGAGCGGGAGAGTCGGCTGGCGCGGTCAATGCATTGGCTTACGCCGTGGGGCAGGACATCGTTTTCGGAGCCGGGCAGTACGCCCCCCATACCGCCGCCGGGCGAAAGTTGCTCGCCCATGAACTGGCCCATACCCTTCAGCAAGGCGTCGGAACGGGCATGGGCCTCGGGCCGGGCCGGTTGCGTGTGGGCGACCCGGCCGAGGCTGCGGAAAGGGAGGCGGAAGTCGCCGCGCAGGCCGTTCTCGCGGAAGGGCAAACCGCCGTGGCTAACGAACCGGCGGCCCCGCCGGCCCTGAGGAGGCAGGACGGCCCCGTGGATGTGCCGCCCGCGGTGCAAAATACTCCGCAGCCCGATCCCGGGGCGCCCGGAACTGTCACCCAAGCGGGCGGCACCGGCGCTGGAGGAGGGTCCTCTTCGACCACCGCGACCTGCCAGCCGACGGGGCTGGACCGCGCCGCCTTCTTGGCCACGGCGGGTGCAACCACGGACGATTTTGGTTTGACCACACTGGACACTACCGCTGTCACCTACCCGACGGTAAGCACCAATCCGGCCAAACCCAGCGGGGTGGTTGTGGCTCCTACCACAGCGGCATTACCTACGATCGCCTCCGTCTATACAAAGGCCGGGATGTTTGTCGAGGGTGACATGAATCTTATTGGAGGCGGCGATCGCTCCTGCCCGTCGGGCAAGTACCCGCTGAAGTGGATTATTGCCCCGCAGGGCGCCCAGAAAATCGCGGAAGGAGAGCAGGAGCACTGCAACGATTTTCAGCTTGCGTTCGATATTTCCCTGAAGCTCTACGCGGATGCCGTCAACGCGTTAGCGGCCAGCGGCCGTGTCTTCCCGAACGACAAAGCCGTGGAGGCGTCTCTGACCGGTACGACAGGGGCTGCGCCCGCCAATTGGCAAAGCATATTCGTCTGCCTGGCGCACAAATCTCTACTGCGCGATCCCAGAACCAAAGGGGCCGCAAGCTGGCACACGCCCAGACCCACGCGCCTGGCCCCCAACTTTCCTGACTGCAAGCAAGGTCGTGCAATCATCTCAGACCTGAGTCTGCCCGAAGTCGGGAAACATCCATCGAGTGACATCATCAACGGATGCGGAGAAAAGCAGGCTGCTACCACCGCGGGGAAAAAATAATGTTCAGCGTCAAACAAACGCGAAGGCAAGTGCCAGGGCGGTCGTTTCCCGAGTCACAGAGGGAGGCAATCGTCTTGCGCCGGAGCGCCGCTAGAGGGTTGACGGGTTCGCGGGAGGCAAGCGGGGAGGGAATTAGCAAAGGATCAGCCGGTGAGCGGCGGCCAGTGGGCCTCGAGTCAACCACGGTACCGCCGATCGTTTACGAAGCACTGCGCTCTCCGGGCCAGCCCCTCGACGCCACTACGCGGGCCATCTTCGAGCCGCGTTTTGGTCACGATTTCAGCCAGGTCAGGGTACACACAGACACGAAAGCAGCCGAGTCGGCGCGCGCGGTCAATGCACTGGGGTACACGGTCGGTAAGAACATCGTCTTCGGCGATCACCAGTACGCACCGGGAGGCACTGCCGGCAGAAGGTTGTTGGCGCATGAATTGGCGCACGTGGTTCAACAGCGTATTCCTCGGGACGCACCGCCTTCTGGGATCGGCGCAGTGGCGGACCAACTTGAGCGAGAGGCGAACTCCACCGCCGTTGAGCTTACAGGTGAAAGCCAAGGCTCACACCAAGCTTTTGCGGGCGTGGCCGGGCCCTGGACCCTCCGCCCTGGCGAAGAGCCCTTCTCCCAAAACATGTTTCACGGGGCGACATCGGTTGTGAATGAAGCTGCTTCGATTCCCCGCCGATTGCCGATCCTCACCCCGGCCAAGGGCATGGTCGTGCAGCGCAAGGCCACATTTTCTGCGGGCACTGTGCACGAGGTCAGAAATGCCGCCGAACAGATCGTCAAGGGCGGTCCCGCGGGCACCACGTTACCCACATTGAATGGTAAGAACCTCAGGGATGCTGCTTCTGCAGAAGCCGCCATCAAGGGACCCGAAATCCAATCAGCGCCCAAGGCAGGGGGCGCCGTAAAGTGCAGCCTCAAGACTGTCCCAGAGAATGTCGGGAGCTTCGACGAAACTGTCCTGAGCGCCGGCCCTTGGATCACCCAGGCACAAAAACAAGATGTTGCCCAGAGGCTTGGATTGCCTGCCTGCAAGGGTGCGGGCAGGGTGACCCTTGCGGCCAATGGAAAGCCGTCCGATGCGGATGTCGCGAAAGCGAACCGTACCCATGAAGACCATCACGCGACCGACGACGAGGCAATGTTCAACGCGACTATAGGTAAGTGGGACAAAAAAATGACGGACGCCGAAACCGCCAAGACGGTATTCGAGGGCGCCACACGCACGGATTGTGAGACGGCGCTCAACCAGGCGATGGGAGGTCCCCCCAAGAAGGTTGCTGACAGCTACTTTAATGGCTGTCTTGGGGCGGGCACGGCATTCCACGCCACGGCAACCGGGGGAGAACTTACCGCTTCGAACGCGACTTCCGACGCAGCTTGCAACAAGGCCGAAATAGATGTCCGGCAATAGTGCCGGCGTCGTGCATTTCTTACGAGGGAGAATCTATTGCCCACGCCGGGGACAAAGTAATGTTCATGACAAAACAAACCCGGGGCCAAGTGCCGGCGCGATTGTTCCTTGACAGGCGCGGGGGCGGAATCTTCCAACCCAAGATAGCCGCCAGACCGGCGCGGCCTCTCGCACCCGCGTCATTTGCAATCCTGCAGCGGAAGTGTGCTTGTGGAGGCTTGGGGACCTCGGGGGGTGAATGCGAGGAGTGCAAGAAGAATGGAATGACCTTGCAGCGCCGAGCGATCGCTGGTGCCGAGCCGGATATCGTCCCCCCCCTTGTGTACGAGGTCTTGCGCTCGCCGGGCCGGCCACTTGAGCCGGCCACACGCGCCTTTTTTGAACCACGCTTTGGTCACGATTTCAGTCAGGTCCGAGTGCACACAGACGAGCAAGCTGCCGCCTCGGCCTGCTCCGTCAATGCTCTCGCCTACACAGTGGGAGGGGACATTGTGCTGGGTAAAAGGCAGTATGCACCGACGTCAGACTGGGGCCAGGCGCTACTTGCTCACGAACTCAGCCACGTCGTACAGCAGGAAGGACACGGTCCGTTCATGGGCAACCTAGCCCTGAGGCTCGGCGCTCCTGGCGATCAATACGAAGTCGACGCGTCCCGCGTCGCCGGCCTGGTTCTCCAGGCAGGGCCGTCGGAACACTTTAACCCAAAGCAGAACATCGGGAGTGGAAGCCCGCTAGCAGCCCCTGGAAAACCATTGCCGGGCGTTCAGCACAGCCCAGTTTCCTACATAGCCCGCCAATGCTTGAACCCGGACATTTGCGCAAGGAATAAGACTAAGACGAGCTGTCTTCCGGTAAGCTGCGGCTACGGCGGAACCGGAACATGCAGTTGGCCCTCGATCGCGATTGGATGCTGCTGTCTTGGAGCGAAGGAGAGAAAACCTCCCGTAGTGATCCCCGCGCGCGAACCGGAGAAGAAAACGTCCAACGAGGAGGCAGAGCGCAAGCTGCGAGAATTGCTGCCAACCGCGATTTTCGTGCTGATAAGCGTCGCGTTGCTGGCGTTGCTCATTGCCTGTTTCGCGACCGGAGTATGCGAAGCGGCAATAATTCTTGCCGGCGCGACCGCGGCCGTGGCTCTGATCATCATTGGCGTTCTGCGCCACGCTGGAGTCGATATTCGGGGTGCACCAGGGCCGCCGACTGCATAGTGACATCGCAAGAGTCTCTTGGGAAGAGGGACTGAGGCACCGGCTGGCAGTCAGGTTAAGTCGACCGGTATCAGAAATGGCAAGGAGACTGGCATGCCCAGTATTTCACCCAGGCTACTGAAAGGCGCGATTGTCTCCGTGGATCCGAACACGGGCATTCCGCTGGGTACGATCAACTTGCAGTACAACCCGGACGAGATTACACGCAGCCTCAAGCCCCAGAGCGTGGGGGATGAGCCGGACCGCACCGAGATTCTGCGCCTCAAAGGCCCCCCCATTGAGACGATCAAATGCTCGGTAGAGATCGACGCGACGGACCAGCTTGCCAGCGGCGATTCCAACACCCTGGCCTATGGGATCCAGCCGCAATTGGCAGCGCTGGAACTGCTGGTTTACCCCTCCAGCGCGGAGCTGATCGCGAATGAGGTGCTGTCGTTCCTGGGCACGATTGAGATTCTTCCCATGGAGTCGGCGCTGACGTTGTTCGTCTGGAGCAAGACGCGCGTAACCCCGGTTCGCATCACGGATATCGATGTCACGGAAGAAGCGTTCGACCCGCAACTGAATCCCCTGCGCGCGAAAGTCTCACTGGGGATGCGAGTGCTGAATATCAATGACGTGGGATTCCTGACTCCCGCGGGCGCACTGTACATGGTTTATCAGGCACAAAAAGAGGCGCTCGCGGCGCTCTTCAAATAAGGGGAGGGTGGCTGTATGGACAGTGCACTGCAATCCATGGTCCTCGCTGCAGCCGGCACGGGTGGGCCGACCAATCCCAGCAGCCGCTACTATGGCTTTGCCGTGGAGTACTTCACCAGGCCCGATGGCCTCCAGGTGGCGTACCTCCAACGCCGCATCATTCCCCAGCCGGACATCTATACGTCACTCCAGAACTACGTTGTGGTGGACGGAGATCGCCTGGATAACCTGGCGGCAAAGTACTTCGGCGATCCGCTCCTCTTTTGGATGATTGCGGACGCCAACGGCGCGACCGACCCGGATGAGTTGACCTCACAGGTGGGCCGCACTATCCAAATCCCGCTGGCCTCGGGTATTCCCTCGGGAGCACGGAATGGCTAGCCCTTTGTACCTGACACTCCTGGTGGGCCCGGTGGAGGCGTTTCCTGCCCCCAAGCCCGTGATCGATGCCCTGACTTCGGTGGAAGTCACAGTGTCAGCGACCGGCAAAAGCGGGTTCCAGCTCAGCTTCACGCTGGCTAACAGCTCACCGCTGCAGACTTTCTTCCTGCTCGCCGGCGGTTCGCCGGTGCCGATTATCCGGGTCATCCTCCTGGCGACTTTTGGCGGCCTTCCGCAAGTCGTCATGGATGGAGTGGTGAAACACACCGAGGTCGTGCCCGACGCGATGCAAGGTTCTTCCAAGCTCGTGGTGACGGGCGAGGACCTGACGGCCGTAATGGATTTGATCGACTTCTCGGGATTTCCATTCCCTGGCCTGACTCCTGACCTGCGGGTCCTCATCATGCTGGCGAAGTACGCCATGTTCGGAATCGTGCCGAATGTGGTCCCTGTCATCACCCCGGACATCGAGGTGCCGGTCGACAAGATCCCCAGCCAGAAGGGAACTGATTTGGCCTACATCCAGCAGCTCGCCAAGGAAGCGGGCTACGTTTTCTACCTGGAACCCGGGCCGTTGCCGGGGATGACGCAGGCGTATTGGGGTCCGCAAATCAAGATTGGCGTTCCGCAGCCGGCCCTGAACGTGAACATGGACGCGTGGACCAATGTGGAAAGCCTGAATTTCCGCTACGAACCGCAAACCGCCGTGTTGCCCCTGGTGTTCATTCAAGATCAGATCACCAAGCTGGTGTTCCCGCTGCCCATACCTCCCGTGACCCCGCTTAATCCGCCCCTGGGCGTGATTGTGCCCTTTCCGCAGAAGATCGAAGAACTGGAAGACACGGCCAAGCTCTCTCCTGCGCAAGCCATCATGGTGGGCATGGCCAGGGCCTCGGAGACGGCCGATGTGGTTTCCGGAGACGGCTCGCTCGACGTATTGCGCTACGGGCAAATTCTGAAAGCGCGCCAGTTGGTGGGCATCCGCGGCGCGGGGCTGGCCTTTGACGGGTTGTATTACGTGGAAAGCGCCAAGCACCAAATCAAGCTCGGGGAATACAAGCAGAGCTTCACGTTGAAACGAAATGCGCTGGTGTCAAATCTGCCGGTCGTTCCCGCAGTAGCCTTTTGAGGACCTAGGGAGAAGGGGTCAGGCGTGGCCAAATTCTACGGCAAGTACCGGGGCACCGTGCTCGACAACATCGATCCACTGCAGATGGGCCGGCTGATGGTGCAGGTGCCCGACGTGTCCAACATTATCCCGTCGACCTGGGCCATGCCCTGCGTTCCGTTTGCGGGCATTCAATCCGGCTTCTTCGCCGTTCCGGCGATTGGGGCGGGAGTATGGGTGGAATTCGAGCAGGGAAACAGCGACTACCCCATTTGGACGGGGTGCTTCTGGGGTTCCGCGGCGGAAGTTCCGGCGTTGGCGCTGGCGGCGCCGCCTGTCCTGCAACAGGTCCTGATCCAGACCGTCGGCCAGAACACGCTCCTGATCAGTGACGTGCCTGGCCCCACCGGCGGCATCCTGCTGAAGTCCACGACCGGCGCCATGATCATGATCAATGACACGGGCATCACCATCAGCAACGGGCAGGGGGCAACCATTTTGATGACCGGCCCGAGCGTGACCGTCAATGAAGGGGCATTAGAGATCATCTGATGACGAAAGAGGAGGTTCGGGAATGGCGGGTTTTCTTCTCCATCAGGGCGCGACGGTTCTTTGCAGTCATGCGGGACAGGCGATGCCCACGGCGCCCAACCCGCGCGTATTGGTCAGCGGCCAGCCCACGGCCCTGCTTTCGATTCCGTGGATTGTTGCGGGGTGCCCGCTCGTGCCACCGCCGCTGCCACCCTGCGTATCGGCACAGTGGATTCTGGGGACTCTGCGGGTGACCTCGAACGGCCAGCCGCTGGTGGTGCAATCGGGCGAGGCCGTCTCGATTCCCAACGGCACACCGCTTCTCCCCGTGGTGATGCAGATGCGCGTCAGTGCGATGTGAGGCGTTATGAATGTGAAATACCCTTACGGGTTCGATAGCAGCGGGCACACGGCCCAGGCCGATTTGCCCGGCCATATCCGCGACATGATCGAGCAGATCCTTTTGACTTCGCCCGGCGAGCGCGTGAACCGTCCGACCTTTGGCTGTGGTGTGACCCAACTGGTATTCGCGCCGAACAGCGATGCCCTGGCTGCGACCCAGCAGCAAGTGATCCAGGGTTCCTTGCAGCAGTGGCTTTCCGACCTCATTCGAGTGAACGCGGTGAATGTGGCTGCGCAGGATTCCACCCTGCTCATCACGATCACTTACACGATCATTCAGTCTCAGCAGCAACAGACCCAGCAGTTCGTCTATGGCGGAGCTGCGGCATGATTTATTTTTGCTCACAAAAGAACCGGCGCGCCTTGGTGTTGCAGCACCCTGGACTTAATGGCATCGACTACCTGGAAGTGTCCGATGCCGGCAGTGAGTGCGGCAAGCAGCTCTTGATCACGCTGCTCAAAGACGGTCGAAACCTCAACCTGGGTCAAGCACAAGTGAAGATTACGGGGGGATCGCCCACCTCCCAGGTGAAGGTTCTCTCCGTTTCCCCCGGCACGAATGCGGCGCCGCGCCTGGTCACTGTGGAACTTGCTCAGTCCGGAGACTTTTCAACTTACACGTTGTCACTCGTGGCCAATGCATCCACAAGCGACCCTCCGGACGGCTTCGATCCGCAGCTTTCAACCGTCGCATTCTCGTTTAAAGCCGGTTGCGCCACGGTCGGCGATTGCGTCCCGAACAATTGCTGTCCCCCGAACCCGGCGCCCGAGCCCGATATCAATTATCTGGCGAAGGACTTCGGCGGTTTCCGGCAGGTGATGCTGGATCGCCTGGCGGTGCTCACGCCGGCCTGGGCCGAGACCCACGCCGCCGACCTGGGTATCGCCCTGGTGGAATTACTGGCTTACGCGGCCGATCATCTCAGCTACCAGCAGGACGCCGTGGGTACGGAGGCGTACCTGGGAACGGCGCGCAGCCGGATTTCCCTGCGGCGGCACTCGAAGCTTGTCGATTACCGCATCGACGAAGGCAGCAACGCCCGGACGTGGGTCTACCTGAAGGCGGGACAGGACGGCGTCGCCATTCCGGCCAGGACCCTGGTTTTTCCTCTCGTCCCCGGCCTGCCTGCCAGCCTGCCGCTCGGCGCGGTTGACCCTTCCCAGGTTGCCTGTCAAGTGGGGCTTCTGCCCCCGCCGTCGGCAGAACTTGTGCGCAGTAGCAGCATCGGATTCGCCACCCTGCAAGACACCGTGCTTTACCAAGAGCAGAATGCGATGCAGTTCTACACCTGGGGTGATGCCGATTGCTGCCTAGCGAACGGCGCCACGGAGGCGACGTTGGTCGACAATCTCACGACCCTCGCGGCTGGCGCTGTCCTGATCTTCGAAGAGGTGATGGGCCCGAACACCGGGGATCCGGAAGATGCGAATCCCCGTAACCGCTGGGCTGTACGCCTGACGGGGGTCGAAACCCAGGATCACCTGGCCCGTAGGCTGGTTGATCCGCTCAATGGACTGCCCGTTACCAGGATTACCTGGGCGGCTGAGGATGCCCTGCCGTTTCCAATCTGCATTTCTTCCATCACCGACGCCGGCCATGGATCGCAGGCGCTGCCCGCCGTAAGTGTGGCGTGCGGCAATGTCGTACCGGCTGACCATGGAATCTGGCAGTGCGGGGAGGACTTGGGCCAGGTTCCGGTAGGGCCTGCCGCTCCCGTATTCGAGACGAGCTGCGAGTGCGACTCCCCAAGTATCGTGCCCTTGCGGCACCCCCGGTATTTCCCGCAGCTTTCGAAGTCGCCGGTGACCTTCGCCTGGCCGCTGGATGTTACGGGGCCGGCCTCCCAGTTCCTTGCGCCTTCCTCCTCCGGCACTTCGCGCCCGCTTCCCCAAATTGCGGTCGAGGATGATCTAGGCCAAAGCTGGGATGTGTTGGACGATCTGCTTTCAAGTGACGACACCCAGCGCGTCTGCGTGCTCGAAATCGAGCGCGACGGCATGGCCTTCCTGCGTTTTGGCGACGGGCAGTACGGCCAGGCGCCGGAAACGGGTGCGGATTTCCAAGCCTATTACCGCGTGGGAAATGGCAGTGCGGGGAACATCGGCCGCGACACGCTCGCCCACATTCTGACCGATGTCCCAGGCGTCGTCGAGGTCCGCAATCCCTTGCCGGCGGCGGGCGGCGTGGACCCGGAAACGATGCAGCACATTCGCCAGCAGGCGCCTTTTGCGTTCCGCACCCAGCTTCGTGCCGTGACAGAAGACGACTATGGCGTCATGGCCGCGAAGGATCCCGCCATTCGCGAGGCGCGCGGCACGCTGCGCTGGACGGGAAGCTGGTATACGGCATTTGTGTCGGAGGATACTTACGCCGAGGGCGGGCCGGATGCTGCGCTCCTGGCAGCCACGACAGCGCGCTTGAATCTGCTGCGCATGGCGGGAGTCGACTTGGCGGTCGAAGGCGCGGTGATTGTCGGGCTGCGCATCGAGATGAATATCTGTGTGGACCCGTACTTCTTCCAAGCCGACGTTCAAGCTGCGCTCATGCAGCTTTTTACCATCGGCGACCAGTGCAATGGCCAGGCCGGGATTCTCAATCCGGCGAACTTCACCTTCGGCGAGACAATTTATGCGAGTCCCTTCATCGCCGCGGCTCAGGGTGTCGAGGGTGTTACCTCCGCCACCTTGACGGTGTTCCAGCGCATGGATGATCCCTCGGTGGACGGCGTGGCGCTGGGCTATCTCACCATGGGCAGGCTGGAAATCGCGCGCTGCGACAACAATCCGAGCCGGCTCGATCACGGCATCTTTGTGTTGCATATGGATGGTGGCAGATGAACGGCTCATGTGAGACACCGCCCCAACAACTCTGCGGCTGCTGCCAGGGGATCGGCGCCGAAACACCCGAACCGATTTCCAACCGGCCCGGCCTGAGTGTGATCAGCTACCGCGTGGGCACGCATGCCACCTTCAAGGCCAGCCTGCTGGCGGCGCTTTCCGATTCCAATCTACCGGCTCTGGCCCCTTTGCGGACCCGCGATGACTCGGATTTTTCCATCGCCCTGCTCGACGCCTGGGCGGTCTCCCTGGACATCCTGAGTTTTTACCAGGAGCGCATCGCGAGCGAAGTGTATCTCGGCACCGCCGTCGATGCCGCGTCAGTGATGGGCCTTGCCCAACTGGTGGGATACAAACCCTCGCCCGGCGTGGCGGCTTCGGCATTTCTCGCCTTCACCCTCAGTAGCGCGCCGGGGTCTCCCGACAATGTGCTCATTCCGGCCGGAAGCCGCGTTCAAAGCGTGCCCAAGCCTGGCCAGTCGCCGCAGGTATTTGAAACCTCGAGTGACTTGACGGGCCTGATCGAGCAGAATGCCATCCCCGCTCAGAGCACGATTCCCTGGGGACTGAATCCCGGGGATAAGTCGCTGTGGCTCAAAGGAACTGCCAACAGCCTCAACGTGGGAGATGGAATTCTCTTTGTCAGCCAGGCGCTGCACGCCGGGGCGACCTCCGGGGCGGCGGGGTTTCATTTCCTGACCTCGGTGACACCCGATTCGAATTCGGGCAACACCCTGATCGAATGGGACCAGCCGCTCGACTGGCCCACGTCGAACGACCACAGCGCTTATCTTTACGTATTCCGGAAGAAGGCCGGCCTGTTCGGCTCCCAGGCCCCTGACCCCAGGGCACTGACCAAGGCTGACCTTTCGGGGGTTCCGGGATATTGGGCGGGGCACGATTGGAAGTTTTCCAGCCCGGCTTCGCAGATCAACCTGGACACCTCTTACGCCGGCCTGGCGCCCCAAAAGAGCGGTGAGCCGCAATGGATCGTGCTGAGGTCGCCCTTCTATACCGCCCTTTACCAAATCACGGCAGCAGTCGATTCCGCCCCGCTGATGTATACGCTGACCGCGAAGACCACGCAATTGACGCTCAGCAAGCAGAAGGTGTTGGTGAACTTGGGGGGAGCGGCGACCAACAAAGTGCTGCATAGCCTGGTGCGGGAAACTCGCAGCGTGGCCGCATTCGTACAGAGTGCACTGCTTGCCCCGGCTGACTCACCCCTGGTCTCCTGGAGCTATGACGGAACTTATGCGAGGCAAAGCGGGCTGCTCAAGCCCGTGGAGGGCTCCAGCCTTGAGATCTTGGGAACCCCGCAGCTCACCGCCGGCCAGCCGGTGGCGGTCTCCGGCAAGCGCTTGCGCTTGCAGGTGAGCACCAGCAACCAACCCCTGGACAGCCAGGCAGGCTTTGTTCCCGATGGCGCAACCGGCAGCAAGGCGCTCTCCGATGGGCAGATATTCCTCGTGGATGCTTTTCCGCCCCAGGCGGCAAAGGCGAGCGAGGATCTGCTTTGGTCGGTGCTTACGACGGACGGCGTGGCCGGAACACTCGAGATCAACCCCGCGAACACTGTGCTGATCGCGGCGGACAAGAACGATCCGGTGGTGGGAGAGTCGACAACGATCAGCCAGGTAAGCGTCATGGGCCCGATTGTGACCCTCGGCTTCGCCCAACCCCTGGCGCGCCTCTACGATCGCGGCACGGTGACCGTCAACGCCAACGTAGTGGCGGCGACGAATGGCGAGACGATGCATGAAATCCTGGGTAGCGGCGACGCCACCCAGGCCGCGCTCCCATTCACTGTGAAGCAGTCCCCCTTGACCTACGTCAGCTCGCCCCTCGGTATGGGGGCGGACTCGACCCTGCAGGTCTGGGTCAACAATCTCCGCTGGCACGAGGTGGACAACTTCCTCGACTCGGGCCCCAGCGATCGCGTGTTCGTGACCCAGGGTGGGGCCGCCGGGAAGGTCACCGTGCAGTTTGGCGACGGCGTCGAGGGAGCGCGAACGCCCACCGGGCAGATGAACATTCGGGGGGTTTACCGCAAGGGGATCGGGGCCGGCGGTAATATCCAGAGCGGCCAGTTGTCCCAGCCGCTGGACCGGCCCCAGGGGCTGAAGGGTGTGACCAATCCCGACCCCGCCACGGGCGGAGCGGATCCCGACGGAGCCGACGCCGCCCGGGTGAGCGCACCCTTGCATGTGCTGACCCTGGAGCGCGTGGTGTCGCTGGAGGACTATCAGAATTATGCGCTGGCCTTCGCCGGCATCGCCAAGGCGCTCGCCTCCTGGACATGGGTGGGTCGCACCCGGGGAGTCTTCCTGACGGTTGCCGGCGCCAACGGCAGCGTGTTCCAGCAGGACGATCCAACGGTTACGAATCTAATCAAGGCCCTGCGGAGCGCGGGCAATCCCTATGTTCCCCTCACGGTCAAGTCATTTAGCCCCGTCCTTTATGAGATCGCCGCCAACGTGCGCGTGGATGTGGACAATTACGATCCCACGCGAGTGTTGGCGCAGGTCTGGCAGTCGCTCGCGACAAGCTTGGGTTTCGCGTCTCGCCAACCTGGGCAGGGTGTGGCACAAAGTGAAATCATCGCCTTGATCCAGCCCACGCCGGGGGTAATCGCCGCGGAACTGACGGCATTTAACCGGCAAGGCCAGCCGCCACCCCCGGGCGCTCCGCTCGCGGCGATTCTGCGCGCGGCAGCGCCACGCCCCGGCCAGCAAGGCACGCCGCAAGCGGCGGAAATGCTGTTATTGGATCCCGCGTCACAAGGCAGTCTCGAGGTGTGGTCATGAGCCTGGACGCCGAACAACTCTACGCCCTGTTACCCGCTATCTATCGCACGCGCGATGCGGCGAACGGCGAGCCGCTGCAGGCGTTGATGGCGGTGATCGCCGCGCAGGCCGCAATTCTGGAAGAGAATATCCAGCAGCTCTACGATGACGAGTTCATCGAAACCTGCGCCGCGTGGGTCATTCCCTACATCGGCGAACTGGTCGGCTCCAACCCGATTTATGAGATTTCCGGGGCCGCCAGTGGACGGCGCGCCGAAGTCGCCAACACCATCGGGTACCGGCGGCGCAAGGGCACGGTCCTGGCTCTGGAACAGGTCTCGATGGATGTTTCGGGGCGGCGCGCGGTGGCCGTCGAGTTTTTCAAAAGGCTGATCACGACCGAAAGCATGCGCCACGTTCGCCCCCACCACGCGGCGACTCCCGACCTGCGCCGGGGCCTGCAACTCGAGCGCCTGGACTCCGCCTTTGACACCCTGAACCGCACCGTGGATGTGCGGCGGATTGCGCCGCGGGTGCGCACCGTCTCCGATCCTGATCCTAGTCCGCTGGATATTAACCTGCACGGAGGCGGCAGATTCAACATCCCCGACGTGGGCATCTACCTGTGGCGCTGGAAACCCTTCCAAGTTACGAATGCTCCGGCCTTTCGCGTGGATGACCACCGCTACCTGTTCAGCCCCCTGGGGCAAGACATGCCGCTGTTCAATGGGCTCGAGCCCCGCGACTCCTTCAGCCGTCTAACCACGCGCCTGGATGTTTCCCAACCCATTGGGCGGCGCGAGTTCTACAAGAATCTCCCGCAATTCTATGGGGCTAACAGCAGCCTTGAGATTTTCGCGGATGGCGTTCCCGTTGCCGCCTCCCAAATCTGCTGCCGCAATCTCTCCGATGAATCGGACCAAGCGTGGAACTGCACTCCGCCGGGGAAGGTCGCCATCGATCCGGTACTGGGAAGAATTCAACTCGCCGCGGACCTCCCCGTGCCCCGGCAGCTGCGAGTAAGTTACTACTATGGCTTTCCGGCGGAAATCGGCGGCGGTCCCTATGACCGCACTCCGAACCTTCCCGCTCTCGATCCAACCCAATTCGATTTCATCGCGGTGGTTGGGTCCAGCGGCGCGCCAACCCTGGAGGCTGCGATTGCCAACTGGAATCTCGAGGCTCCCGGGTCCAAGGGACTAATCATCCTGCCGGACTTTGCCGCGCTCGACGTGGACCTTACCGGCGCGGCCGGCATCCTTTTGCCCGCGCCTAGCCAACTGTGGATTCTCTCCGCCCAATTGCATCCCGCGGGCGGAAACGACTTCACTTATGAAAATTCCTGCGTGACCCTGCGCGGCAATATCGAGGTTCAGGGGCAGGTGGGCGCCGGCGCTGACAGCAGCAACGTTTCGCCGCCCGGACAGCTCTCCCTGAGCGGCGTCTGGATTTCCGGCTCCTTGCGGATTCTCGGCGGCGCGGCAGATGTCCAGTTAATGGACTGCACGCTGGTTCCCGGGATCGCGCTTACGCGCAATGGCACTCCGGCTCAACCGGGTGAGCCGAGCCTGGTGGCATCCGCCGGGGAAGTGAGCTTGAGCCTCATCCGTTGCATCACGGGGCCGATTGCCGCCTCCGTGGAAGGCAGCACGCGGATCTGCTCCAGCATCGTGGACAGCGGCTCGCGCTGCGCCGTTGCTTACGCCGCCGAGGACCTGGAGGCGGAGGGCGCGGATCTGCATATCGAAGACAGTACGGTGATCGGCAAGGTGCACGTCCACCTGATGGAACTCGCGTCGAACACCATTTTCCTGGCGCAGTTGGCGCGGCACGATTCCTGGCGCGCGGCGTTATGGTGCAGCCGCCAGCAGGCCGGATGCATGCGCTTTTGTTTTCTCCCGGCCGCTGCCATTACACCCCAGCGGTACCGCTGCCTGCCTCCTGACGCCACCCAGGAAGATGCGTTGCTGCCCAAGTTCATCACTCTCGAATATGGCCATCCCTCTTACGGCTTGCTCAGCGGCGATACCCCGATGGCCATTTGGACCGGCGCCGACAACGGGTCGCAGATTGGCGTGTACTACCTTTTGCAGGAGACCGAGGCCGTGCGCAATGCGCAGTTGCGGGCGCCGGAGTATCTGCCCTTCGGGCTGGAGGCGGGAATCTTTCTGGTCCCGTCGCGCCCCTGCATCCTCAAAGCGTTGCCCGCTGCCTATGGCTACGGGCGNNCGAAGCGAAGGATCCCGGCATTTCGCTTGGGTCAGTGAAAAGGACAAACTACGGGGGTCCTTCGCTACGCTCAGGATGACAGCGAAGGGCTCAGAATGACAGCCATGAAGCGTTTTTCCGCAGCCTGTGAGGCCCCGCCATAAAGGGCGGCGCTACAAGCGCCAACACCGTGGGAACTGGAAACCGGTTGACCGTACAAAACAGGAGAGGCTCGCCATGAAGGGTGACTTTAGTCGACTGCGGTTTAATCGCGGCAAGAACTACACCTCCGTGTTGCAGCAGCAAGGACGTGTGGCCCTGGACGCTGACGCGAACGAACAGTGTGCGATAAACAACTATCTCCGCGACACGGAGACACTCGACATCGTCGGACGTTGGGGCGGGCCGGCCGGTGACGAGGGCTTCGAGATCAGCGTCCAGGGCGGCACGCTCGCCATCGGTCGAGGGCGCTATTACGTTGATGGGATACTCTGCGAGAATGAGCAGCCCCTGCCGTATGCGGAGCAGCCCTTCCTGATCGGCCCCAGCCCGACCGATGCCGCGCTGCTCCAAAGCCTTGCCCAGGGTTCAATCCACGTCATTCAAGTCTACCTGCAAGTTTGGCGGCGCCTGGTAACAGCCTTGGATGACCCCTGCCTGCGCGAGCCGGCCCTCGGCCAGGCGGATACGACCGCGCGCCTGCAAACCGTCTGGCAGGTGGTGGCCGAGACGCCAGCCGTCCACGTGCTCCAGACCAACCCCTATGAGCTTTTTCGAAATTGTTGCGCCGAGATGAGCACCTTGGTCGAGGCGCAGGGGCCATTCGGCAAACTGAGCGCTATTACGGGCGGCGGAGGGGGAGACTGCTCCTGCCAACCCACCCCGGCGGCCGGCTACCTCGGCCTGGAGAATCAGCTTTATCGAGTTGAGATTCAGCAGGGCGGCGACGCGACCGAGGCCACCTTCAAATGGTCGCGGGAGAACGGGTCGGTCGTGGCGGCGATCACGGGCGTTTCCGGCCGCCAGGTGTATGTCGACAGCCTCGGCTTCGACGCCAATTTGGGGTTCAGTCCCGGCCAATGGGTGGAAATCTCCGATGACAGCTACCTGTTCGGTCCCAACCCGAACCAGCCGGGTGATCTCTATCAGATCCAGGCCGTAACTCCCGAAACGCTGAGCCTGACCATGACGCAACCGGTCGCGGCGGTAGACCCGACCAGGAACGCGCGAGTGCGGCGCTGGGACCAGTTTGGCTCTTCCGCCGGCTCGAATGGCATAGGCATTTCGGTAGGATCGCCGTTCGTTTTGGAGAATGGCATCCAGATCCAATTCACCGCGGGGCAGTACAACCCAGGCGATTATTGGCTCATTCCGGCGCGGACTGCCACGGGAGAAATCGATTGGCCACCCTGCGATAGCGACGGCAGCGTTTTCCAACCTCCCCACCACACCCAGGTTTTCCGCGCTCCCCTGGCTTGTATTCAATGGGACAGCACGAAGGGAAAGGCGGTTGTGCATGACTGCCGGGACAAGTTTTATCCCCTCACCCAGTTGACCCCGCCAGCGCCCCCGGCGGCCCTGCACATCTCGAAGATCAGTTGGGCCAACGACGATGTGATGACTCTTGACCAGTTGGTCGCGAGCGGCCTCACGGTCACGCTCGATCAAGCCGCCCCTGCGTCCCAGTATGTCACTCCCGCGAATTTCACCGTTACGGTGGAAGTGGCCTTGCCGATCGGCCCGGCCTCGTCTTTTCAACAGCAGTCTGTAGCGATGCCGGAGGCCGCCTTAAGGGTCCAGGACTTCCTGACGGCGGCCGGCGTGTCCAGGGGGTTCGCGCTGGCAAAGGTCGATGGGAAATTCGTAACCTTAATACGATTGGAACTGATTCTGGACGGGGAAACCTCAGCGCAGGGTTCGAACCTGCTTTGGCAGGCCCCCTGGGAGGAAAAAACCCCGGCGGAAACGCTGACTCTGGAGTTGCTTGATATCTATTTGTTGCTCGGAGCCGTACGGAATGATCTCGGCAGAGTCCGCGTGAAGCTTCTCGGCAGGATGTTGTTTGCGGACGGGCTGGACCAGGTCTTCCTGGATGGGCAATGCTTCGGGATGCCGGCCCTGCGCGCCGACGGCAGCACACCGCGCATCGATTTGCAATTACCTTCAGGTAACGAAGCTCAAGCCAGCGATTTCGAGAGTTGGTTCTACTTGGCGCCCACGCAAGCGGTGGTAAACTTCAGCATTGACCATCCCACCTTGCTGGTCGAACCAAACGGAACGGTAGTTGACGCGAACGTGCCCACGGGCGGGGCGGTGTCACCTCAGGGGACAGTAACGCTCACTTACCCCGCCATCGTGGACACGGTGGTTAATCTCTCGCTCACTGGTCCAAGTGCGGCTGGAATCTTCACCCTCCCGGCGTCAGTCAAGGTTTTGAAAGGTCAAACCACGAAGACGTTCCCGATCACGATACAAGGGAATCCCGGGCCCAGCACTCAGAGTTGGCAGATCATCGCCTCCGTAACCAACGCCCTGGGCATTCCATTTAGTCAACAGGCTACAATCACGATTACCGGCTCTCAGGCGGTGTCGGGTCTCACCTTCAACTATCCCACCCTGGGTATCCAATTTGGCCCCAACAAGGCCATCCTCGTCCTGGATGCCACGAACCGGTCCGGTGGGGTGGTGGCTCCGCTGGGAACCGTTTCGCTTACGAACGCGGCGCAAGCGGCGACGGTTGTGACTCTATCCATCACGGGGGGACGGGCGGGTCTCGTGACCGTACCGCAGAATGTGACCATCCCGGCCAATCAGAAAAGTGCCACGTTCCCAATCACCATAGCGGCGGCTCCGACCAAGACGCAGGGCTATACGGTCACCGCAACCTTGACGCCCTCCGTGGGCAGCCCGAGCACTCAGAAGGCTACGTTGACGGTTCAGAACTTGACTTGATCGTGATGGGATGGGGAAACGATGCGCGCAGTCTGGTCTTTCTGGAGCCGGCCGTTCCGCACCTACTACGGTAACATCTGGTGCAAGCCCCTGCACCACCTGCTAGCTTGGAAACTCTCCGTCGAGACCGCCAGCCGGCATTATCCCGACACGGTGCTGATTACCGATCGGCCCGGCAAGAAACTGCTCGTTGACCAACTCGGCCTCCACTTTGCCCAGGTGTCGACGGAGTTGGACCGGTTGGATAACGCGGACCCCGGCTGGTGGGCCCTGGGTAAGCTCGTCGCTTACAGCCTCCAGGATCGGCCCTTCGTCCACCTCGATACGGATGTCTTCCTCTGGAAGCGCTTGCCCCGCCACCTCACCGAGTCGCCGGTCTTCACCCAGTACCCGGAGGGTTTTTATGAACAAGGTCCGCACTACCGTCCCCAGGATATCGAGTGGGCGTTCGCTCAACAGTCTTTGAATCTGCCCTTGGAGTGGATATGGGCGCGGTCGAATCGCAGCCATTTTCCCGCCGAGAATTGCGGAGTTCTAGGCGGAACGCACGTGGAGTTTCTACGCTTTTACGCACAAACCGCGGTCGATTTGGTCTTGCGGCCGGAGAACGCCGCCGCTTGGTCCCGCTTGCCCGACAAGCGGGCTTACAACATAGTCCTCGAGCAGTTCTTCCTTTCTGCCTGCGCCGGATTCCACCGCATCCATCCGACCTCACCCTATCGCGGCGTGCAAATAAGCCACCTTTTCTCCTCTTGGGAATATGCGTTTGACCCGAACTACGCCGCGCGCGCTGGATTTACGCACCTTGTGGCCGGCGCTAAATCCCACCCGGCCGTCGGCCGACGCCTGGAAGAGCGCGCCCTCCGCCAGGACCCCGCGTTCTTCCGCCGCTGCGAACAGCTCCTCGCCCAAAACGACCGCCTGGTTTAAGCAAGCGAAAGCCTTTCGACGCGGGGTGATGTCGCCTGGCCAGGAGGTTGATAAAAGACGTCGTAGCGCCGACCTTTAGAGCCTGTCCTGAGCGGGGCGAAGGATCGGCATGTGCTGAGCTGAAGTTCAACTCTTATTAACGAGTGACAAGGCCTTCAAGCGCGGGGGCACTGCCTTCAAGATATTTGGGCCTGAGGTCGCAGGTCGTCTCGCAGTGCGGCGGAGCCGCAACCAAACGTGATGTGGGGTCTTGTAGGGCCAGGGCTTGCCCTGGCCAAGGCCACCCCAAGGGGTGGCCCTACGCAAACGAAGAAAAATGTTTGTCAGAAAAACAAGAAGTTACGGTATTGCATTGCGGGGCCCGACCTCCCGCCCTGCGGCTCTTCCAGCGGTGCGGGTTGTTGCCGCACCGCAAACAAGATAATCCGAGTTCTCATAAGCCGCGCCGCCAAAACCACG